>NZ_RAWR01000090.1:0-37846 GCF_003986945.1 Corallococcus sp. AB018
GGGTGGGTCCTCCAGGCGTCGCGAGCAACCTCCAGGGTCACGGCCTGGAAGCGAACGGAGGCGCCCGGACGACGGGCCCCCAGGCGGCCCCAGTCCGAGCGGATGACGGCGGCGATGAGGGGGTAGCCCCCGGTGGTGGGGTGGTCCGGGCCCATCACGATGGGCGTGCCGGAGAGGGTGACCTGGATAGCGCCGCGCACCATGGGGCGGCAAGTGCCCCCGCCCTCGTCTCCGTGGGGCACGGGAGGTCCGTCCATTCGCTGGCCCACGCGGTCGCTGGAGGGCGACACGGTGAAGGTGCTGCCCAGGAGCAGCGCGACGGCTGCGTCGCTGAAGCGGGACGCATCCGGGCCCAGGAGTACGCGCAACGGGGCGGCGGGGTCCAGGGCCTCCGTGAGACGTGACAGGTCAGCTTCGGACGGAGCGGGAACCGGCGTGGCGGGAGGTCCCAGCGGGAGCCGGTCGCCGGTGCGCAGGGGACGGCCTTCCCATCCGCCCAGGCGGGCCACCCACAGCGTGCCCTGGCCGCCAAGGACTTCGGGCACGGCGAGCGCGCCGTCCACGGCCACGTAGCGCACGGCGTGCTGGGTGGGCGCGGGCACGGTGAGCGTGGCTCCGTCCGCGAGGACGCTGGGGGCTTCGCCATCCACGGACACGCGCACGTCGCGGCCCCGGGCGCGCAGCTCCAGCCTGCCGAAGGCTTCCAGAGCTGCGGCTCCAGGTGCATTGCCCACCGCGCGGTTCGCCGCGACGAGCAGCTCCGGCACCCATGCGCCGCCGGGCGGCACGCCGTGATGCATGACGCCGGGCCGTCCACCGTCCTGCACGGTGGCGGGGGCGCCCAGGCCGACGATTTCGATACAGGCGCTCATGCCTCTTCACTCCGCGCGGTCATGCCCAGGCCCTGGGACACGGATGCTGTTCCCGTGGATGAGAAGGCGAGAGCCCGTGGCGGCTCCCCGGTGGCGGCAGACCGCACGAACCTGTCCGACAGTCGGACAAGTTTTGAAGCCCGCGGCTCCGCCTCGGATGAGGGGACCTCCTCCGACCGGACAGCGGAAACCTGTCCGACAGTCGGACAGGTTTGGGGCCGTGTCGGGCGGAACGTCGTCATGTATCCACCTGCTCGAAGCGCACGCGGGCTCCCAGTTGGAGTTCCGTGCCTCGCTTGGGGTCGAACGCGGTGAAGTCCATCGCGGTGCCCACGAGGTTCCAGCCTCCAGGCGACGCGAATGGATACACACCCGTGCGCTTCCCGGCGATGCCCACCGCGAGCGCCGGCACCCGCGTGCGCGGCACCGGCAGGCGGGGACACGCGATGCTCGGATCCACGTCCCCCAGGTACGCGAAGCCCGGGAGGAAGCCCACGCAGCGCACCCTGTACTCGCGTGCCGTGTGCCGCCGCACCACTTCCTCCACGGACAGGCCCGCGTGCGCGGCCACCTTCGCCAGGTCCTCGCCGTCGTAGCGCACGGGAATGCGGATGAGCGGATGCTCCACGTGCGTGACCGGTGCCACGCGCAGCCGCATCAGCACGAGCGCCGGGGACTCAGGCGGTGTCTCCGGGTCGAAGTACACGCAGGCATGGGACTCGGTGATGACCGCGTCCCGCACGCCCGGCAGCGCGGACAGGGCTGCGCGCGCCAGGCCCCGGTCCACGGCCTCCGGCAGCACCAGCCGCAGCGCGCTGTCTCCCAGCGGCTCCGGCGGCTGCTCCAGCGCGTCCAGCATCGCGCGCACCTCGCGGGCCAGCACCACGGCGCCCGGCGTGTCGCCGTGCACGCACAGCGTGTCCACCGTGCCGCCCGTGGCCAGACGCACCGTGTTCTCGCGCGCCTGCCCCACGTCCGTCAGCACCGCGCCGGGCTGGCCTCGCGGAATCAATGATCCGTCCGGCAACGTGCCCCGATCCGCGAAGCCCTCGCGCGCATACCCGAGCCCCGCCGCCCGCGCCGCGTCCCTCAACGCTCCAGTGCCGGGCCCCACGAACGTGACGCCCGTCCCCAGGGCCTCCACCACGCCGTCCACCACCGCGCGCGCCAGCTCCGGGGACTTGTTGGCCGCGTGGTACAGCGCTCCATGCGGCTTCGCATGCCGCACTGGCACGCCGCGCTCGCGGGCCAGCGTGGCCAGCTGTCCGCACTGCTCCGCCACCTGCGCGCGCAGCACCTCCGGTGCCACGTCCAGCGCCTTGCGCCCGAAGTTCTCCCGGTCCGCGTAGGACGGATGCGCGCCCGCCAGCGTGCCGTGGCGCTCGCACAGCTCCAGCGCCCGCCGCATGGACGCCGCATCCCCCGCGTGGCCTCCGCAGGCGATGTTCGCCAGGTGCGCGAGCGCGTAGAGCTGTTCGTCCTCCCCGGGCAGCTCCCCCAGGTCGATGTTGAGCAGGCACCGCGTCATGGGCTCACGCTACGCGAGCCCACCACCTCAGCGGTAGGTGATGAGCGCGCGGTGTTCGCCCTCGAAGTGTCCGTGCTCGTTGAGGGTGGACAGATACCGGCCCCGCTCGCTGTAGATGACCTTCGTGACTCCACAGTTCGCCAGCGTCCAGTTCGTCCGGAACGCGTGCTCGTCCGGGATGCCCAGCAGGTCCTGGCTGACGGCCGTGATGGGTCCGCCGGAAGTGAACACCAGCGCCGTCCTGGAGGGCCCCAGCGAGGCCACCAGCGCCGCCAATGCCTCCAGACAGCGCGCCTTGAACGCGCTCCACGACTCCCGGTACTCGCCGTCGTGCCCGCCCGCGACCCAGCGCCCCACGGCCTGGGTGAACAGGTCCTGGTACGCGCGGCGCGGGTCCTTCATCGCGGCCAGCTCCTCGCGCAGCACGGCGAAGTCCGCGTAGCGCGGCGTGTGCCGGTGCACGACCTCCTCGTGGTCGAACTCGTTGAACCCGGGTGTCCGCACGGGCTCCACCGGCTGGCCCAGCGCCTGGAGGCACGCGTCCGACGTCTCGCGGTGGCGCAGCATGGTGCCCGTCACCACGGCGTCCACCTTCGGCAGCCGCGTGCGCAGCGCTTCGCCCAGGACGCGCGCCTGCTGCACGCCCACGTCCGACAGCTTGTCGTAGTCCTTCGCGCCGAAGGACGCCTGACCGTGGCGGATGAGGTAGAGCGCGCCCATCTCAGCCCCCCGCCTTCTTGATGAGCTGCCGGCAGCGGTAGGCCAGGTAGTTGACGATGAGCCAGTAGTTCTTGAACGCCGGGTTGCGCGTCTGCTTGTGGTGGTAGCGGTAGTAGATCTGCTGCGCGATGACCGCGAGCCGGAACACGCCGTAGACCTCGTAGAAGGTCCAGTTGGCGGGCTTCAGGCCGGTGCGCTCCAGGTAGTACGCCACCACCTCCTCGCGCGTGAGCATGCCGGGCAGGTCCGTGGGCTGCCTTCGCGTCATGCGCAGGAAGGCGTCGTCATCCGCCTGGACCCAGTAGGCCAGCGTGTTGCCCAGGTCCATCAGCGGGTCGCCCAGCGTGGCCATCTCCCAGTCCAGCACCCCGATGACCTGCGTGGGGTCCTCCGGCTTGAGCACCACGTTGTCGAAGCGCCAGTCGTTGTGGATGACGCACGTCTTGATGTCCGGCGGCACGTGCGCGGCCAGCCACTCGCGCGTGTGCTTCATCCGGGGCACGTTCCAGGTGCGCGCCTTCTCGTAGCGGTCCGACCAGCCGGAAATCTGCCGCTGCGGATAGCCCGGCCCCTTGCCCAGCGACTGGAGGCCCACCGCCTGCGCATCCACGCCGTGCAGCGCGATGAGCTGATCCACCACGTTGAGGCACAGCTGGCGCGTGCGGGCCTTGTCCAGGTCCAGCCCCTTGGGCAGGTGCTTGCGCGGGATGAGGCCGGGGATGCGGTCCATCACGTAGAACTCCGCGCCCAGCACGGCCGGGTCCTGGCACAGCCCCACCATGGTGGGCACCACCGGGTACACGGGCTTGAGCGCCTGCTGCACCGTGTACTCGCGCGACATGTCGTGCGCGGACTTCGCCTTGGTGCCCGAGGGCGGCCTGCGCAGGATGAGGTCGCGGTTCTCGTACTTGAGCCGGTAGGTCCAGTTGGAGGCGCCGCCCGTGTATTGCGTCACCTCCGGCGTGCCCTGGAGCGAAGGCACCTGGGCCTTCAGCCACGCGTCCACCGCGGGCACGTCCAGCGCCTCGCCGGAGCGCACGGCCTTGCCCTCGTCCAGCGGGATGGAGACCGGAGCCGTCATGTTCAACCTCCCTTGCTGAAGCCGCGCTTCGCGAGCTCGATGCGGGTGATGACGCCCTTGTGCACTTCGTCCGGGCCGTCCGCGATGCGCAGGCTGCGCGCCTGGGCGAAGAAGCCCGCGAGTGGCGTGTCGCGCGACACACCCGCGCCGCCGTGCAACTGGATGGCGTCGTCCACCACCTTCTGGAGCACGTTGGGCGCCACGACCTTGATGGCTGAAATCTCCGTCATCGCCCCCATCGCGCCCACGTCGTCCAGCTTCCACGCCGCGTACAGCGTGAGCAGGCGCGCCTGGTCGATGGCGATGCGCGCCTCCGCCACGCGCTCGCGGTTGCCGCCCAGGTTGATGAGCGGCTTGCCGAACGCGGTGCGGTTCATGCCACGGTCGATCATCAACTCCAGCGCCCGCTCCGCCGCGCCGATGCAGCGCATGCAGTGGTGGATGCGGCCCGGGCCCAGGCGGCCCTGCGCGATTTCAAAGCCCATGCCCGGCCCGGAGATGAGCGCGGACACCGGCAGCCGCACGTTGTGGAAGTGCACCTCGCCGTGGCCGTGCGGGGCGTCATGGTCGCCGTACACGGGCAGCATGCGGATGATTTCGACGCCCGGCGCGTCCATGGGCACCAGGACCATGGAGTGCTGGTGGTGGCGATCCGCGCCCGCCTGCGACGTGCGGCCCATGAAGATGGCCACCTTCGCGTTGGGGTGTCCCAGGCCGCTGGACCACCACTTCTTGCCGTTGAGCACGACGTGGTCGCCGTCCACTTCGGCGGTGGCCTGCATGTTGGTGGCGTCCGACGACGCGGCGTCCGGCTCCGTCATGCAGAACACCGAGCGGATGTCGCCCGCGAGCAGCGGCTTCAACCACTGCTCCTGCTGCTCCGGCGAGCCGTAGCGCCAGAGCACCTCCATGTTGCCGGTGTCCGGGGCGCTGCAGTTGAAGACCTCCGGCGCCATGAAGCTGCGGCCCATGGCTTCCGCGAGCGGCGCGTACTCCAGCGTGCTCAGGCCCGCGCCCAGCTTCGCGTCCGGGAGGAAGAGGTTCCACAGCCCCGCGGCCTTCGCGCGGGCCTTGAGCTCCACCATCACCGGCGGCACCTTCCACTGGCGCCAATCCCCACCGGCCTCCATCGCGTGCAGGGCCCGGAGGTACTCGGCCTCCACCGGCTCGATGTGGTCAGCCATGAAGCGCTTCACGCGCTCCAGGTATTCGGTCGTCCTGGCGGAAGGCTGGAAGTCCATGCGGGGCATCCTGCGCCCCGCCGGGTTGGCGATGCCACTGAATGTTGAATGTCTGTTCTGGGGCTGGCGCTGGCCTGGCCGCTGCCTTCAGCGGCGGCGAGGGGCTGGCGCCTTGCGCGCGCGTGACGAGCGCGTTCCTCGTGGCGAGCGCGCTCCGCGACGGCCCTGGGCCTTCGGCTTGCGCGCGGGTGCGCGAGGCGGGGCGGGCTGCTCGATGCTCGCGAGCATGATCCGCCGCAGCAGCGCGTACACGGGCAGCGGGTCGAAGCTCTTGTCCAACTGGTGGTGCAGCGCGAGCCCGTCCACGCACGCCTTGATGATGACCGCGTAGTGCTGGTCCTCGGCGGTGGGGGCCGACTCGTGGCCCGTGCGCACGTGCGCCACGGTGCGGGCAATCTCCTCGTCGCCCTGGCCCAACAGCTGCGCGACGGCGGGCGTCAGCTCCCGGTTGCGCAGACCCAGCGCGAACAGCTCGTAACGCAACCGGCACGTTCCCGGCGCGTCCGTGGCCAGCTTCTCGCCCCAGGCGAAGGCCGTCTGCGCCAGCTCCTCCGCCGGAGTCTGCGCGCGCAGCCGCTCCAGCTCCGACAGGTACTGCCGGCTCGCCTCCTGGGTGACAGCCAGCAGCAGCGCGTCCTTGCTGCCGAAGTAGTAGTGCACCAGGCCCTGGTTCACCCCGGCCTCGCGCGCCACCTCCTTCACCGTGGCGGCGTCGTAGCCGCGCTCCCCCAACACGCGCTGGCCGGCGGCGATGAGGCGCGCCCGGGCGTCAGGCTCCGGAGCGGCGGGGGGAGGTGGCGTCTTGCCACGGCGGGGGGATGGCATCCCAGACCCATAGGGCACCGCCTCCCACCCCCGCAAGGGCGGCGACCGCTCGTCGGCTTGACATCCCGCGTTGCCGGTCTTAGTTAGTCGTGTGACTAAGTTAGTCGTCCGGCTAAACCGAAGGAGACGGGCCATGCGAGTCGAGTCCAAGCGGTCGATGCAGTGGGTGAAGGCTGTAGCGGTGGGTGCGGCGTTGGTGTCGGTGCCGGCGATGGCCCAGGACATGGCGTCCTCGTCCACGGGGCAGGAGCAGCAGCGGCGCGGGGCGTTCCTGCTGGAGCTGCAGCCGCCCGCGCTGGACGGCTCGCTGTACGGCATCCGGGCGGAGGTCGCGCCGTCGCGGGACTCTCGGTTCGCGTTCGGCCTCCTGGGTCGCGCGGGCGGGTGGAACCGGTCGCTGGGCGCGAAGGCGCGCTTCTCCAACGTGGGTGGCGCCGACGTGAAGCTCAACTTCGGCGTGGGCGTGGACAGCCGCTACACGCTGGCCTTCCTGGCGGACGGCACGGTGCGTCCGTTCGTGGGGATGACGCTAGGCCTGGAGGAGTTCGTCGCGCGCCCGGACGGCGCGACGATGCCGGACCGCAAGGACTACACGACGACGGCCTTCCTGGAGCCGACGCTGGGCGTGATGTGGCGGCCGGGCTCCGGGCGCGTGGGCCTGTCGGCGCGGGCGGGCCCGGGCTTCACCTTCACGGACGTGCGCGAACTCCAGGTGGGCTCCAGCAACCTGGGCCTGCGCACGGTGTACCCCACGGCGTCGCTGGGTCTGCTGGTCGTCCTGTAGTCGACGGGGCTGACGGAGCGTGACGTGAGCGGTGGCTGGATGGCTACACTCGCCACCCATGAGTGCCTCGTTCGAGTCCTACCGCGCCGAGTTCCCCGTCCTGAAGGAACAGCTCTACCTCAACCACGCCGGGGTCGCGCCCACCAGCACGCGTGCCGCCGCCGCGGTGAAGGCCTGGATGGACGACGTGGTGAATCACGGCGTCCTGAACGAGCGCGGCTGGGAGGCCCAGAGCGAGAAGGTGCGCGGGCTCGCGGCGCTCATCATCGGCGCGTCACCGGAAGAGGTCGCCTTCGTGCGCAACACCAGCCACGGACTGGGGCTGGTGGCGGAAGGGTTGGACTGGAAGCCCGGGGACGAGGTCGCCGTCGCGACGAGCCTCGAGTACCCGTCCAACGTCTACCCGTGGCTGCACCTCAAGACCCGGGGCGTGGAGGTCCGTGAGATTCCCACCCCGAATGGCGGCGTGACGCCGGAGGCCGTGGCGTCCGTGCTCACTCCGCGCACGCGGCTGGTGGCGGTGTCGTCGGTGCAGTTCGCCACCGGCCACCGCACGGACCTGGATGCGCTGGGCGAAGTGTGTGAGCGCAACGGCGTGCTCTTGTGCGTGGACGGCATCCAGAGCGTGGGCTGCATCCCCGTGGATGTGAAGAAGAGCCGCGTGCACTTCCTCAGCGCGGACAGCCACAAGTGGATGCTGGGCATCTCCGGCATCGGCTTCCTGTACGTGGCGAAGGACGTGCTGCCGCGCGTGCGGCCCGCGCTGGTGGGCTGGCGCAGCACCACGGACGCGTGGAACTTCAACCGCTCGCACTTCGAGCTGCGCGCGGACGCGGCGAAGTTCGAGGAGGGCAGCGCCGCGTACCCCGGCATCTACGCGATGGGCGCCGCATTGGAGTTGCTGCTGGAGGTGGGCACGGACGCCATCGGCGCGCGGATTGGCGAGCTGCTGGCCCGGCTGGACACGGGCCTGCGCAACCTGGGCTGCGACGTGGGCCCCGAGCCGAAGGACCGCGCGGGCATCCTCACCTTCCTGCCGCCGGGCGCGAACGTCCGGGCGCTCAGCGCGTACCTGGCGGAGAAGACGGTGTCCCACTCCGTCCGGCGCGGGCGCATCCGCCTGTCGCCGCACTTCTACAACACGCACGAGGAGATGGACCGGCTGGTGGAGCGGGTGCGCGCGTACCGGCCCGGGTGAGTTCCACCCGGACCGGAGGGCACGACGACGGCTACTGCGCGGGGAAGAGGTTCTCCACGGAGAGGTAGCGCTCGCCGGTGTCGTAGCAGAAGGCGAGCACGCGGCTGCCGTCCGGCATCTCCGCCAGCTTCTGGTTCACCGCGGACAGCGAGGCGCCGGAGGACACGCCCACGAAGATGCCCTCTTCGCGCGCGGAGCGGCGGGCGAACTCGAAGGCGTCCTTCTCATCCACCTGGATGGTGCCGTCGAGGGCCTCCGTGTGCAGGTTCTTCGGGATGAAGCCCGCGCCGATGCCCTGGATGGGGTGCGGGCCCGGCTGGCCGCCGCTGATGACAGGGGACTTCACCGGCTCCACCGCGAACACCTTCAGCTTGGGCCACTTCGCCTTGAGCACCTCGGCGCACGCGGTGATGTGGCCGCCGGTGCCCACGCCCGTGATGAGGTAGTCCAGCCCGTCCGGGAAGTCGTTCAGGATTTCCTGCGCGGTGGTGCGCTTGTGGACCTCGATGTTGGACTCGTTCTCGAACTGCTGCGGCATCCACGCGTTGGGCGTCTGCGAGACGAGCTCCTGGGCGCGGGCGATGGCGCCCTTCATTCCCTTGGCGCGCTCCGTCAGGTCGAACTGGGCACCGTAGGCGGCCAGCACGCGGCGGCGCTCGATGCTCATGGACTCCGGCATCACCAGGATGAGCTTGTAGCCCTTCACCGCGGCGACCATGGCCAGGCCGATGCCGGTGTTGCCGCTCGTCGGCTCGATGATGACGCTGCCTTCCTTGAGGATGCCCTTCTTCTCCGCGTCCTCAATCATGGCCAGGCCGATGCGGTCCTTGATGCTGCCGCCCGGGTTGGCGCGCTCCAGCTTCAGGTGCACCGTCACGCGCGACGGGTACAGCCGGTTGATGCGCACGTGCGGCGTGTTGCCAATGGTCTGCAGGATGTTGTCGACCTTCATGGCGTCTCCTGTGAATGGGGAACGGGCACTGCGTGGGAGGAAGACTCAAATCTGGTAGTCGAGGACGTCCAGGCCCTCTTCGCCGTGGCGCGCGCGCACCTCGCTGCGGCGGGTGACGACGGATTGGGCGGGCACGCTCTGCGTGAGCCACGCGTTGCCGGCGATGATGCTGCCCTTGCCCACCACCGTGCCGCCTCCGAGGATGGTGGCGTTGGCGTACACCACGACGTCGTCCTCGATGGTGGGGTGGCGCTTCCGGTCCGCCAGCGCCTTCTCCACCATCAATGCGCCCAGCGTGACGCCCTGGTAGAGCTTCACGTTGTCGCCAATCACCGTCGTCTCGCCGATGACCAAGCCCGTGCCGTGGTCGATGACGAACTTGCGGCCGATGGTGGCGCCCGGGTGGATGTCCACGCCGGTGCGCTGGTGGGCGTACTCGGTGAGCAGGCGCGGCAGCAGGGGGAAGTTCAGCCGGTGCAGCGCGTTCGCCACGCGGTAGATGGCGATGGCGTAGAAGCCCGGGTAGGTGAGGACGACTTCGTCCACGCTGCGCGCCGCGGGATCCGCTTCAAAGATGGCGCGCGCGTCCTGCTGGAGCCACTCATAGAGGTCCGGCAGCTTCGCCATGAAGCGCGAGGACATGCCCGCGTCCGAGACGGGGTAGTGCGGCGCGAGCAGCGACTGGATGCGCTGGAGGCTCGCCTCCACGGCGGTGACGTCCCGGCGCACGGCGGCGGCGTTGCACTCCAGCCGCTCCGCGAAGTGGGGGAAGAGCAACCCCAGCACCTGCGCGACGAACTCCGGCGCCGCCTTGCGCACGTCCGGGGGGAAGCAGTGGCGCTGCCGCGCCTCCAGCAGGGTGGCAACCAATCGGGCGTTCGGATCGTCCATGGGGCGTTGCGTCAGAATAGCGTGCCGTGACGGCGTTTTCTTTGTTTCCGCCGTCCGAAACGCTGATGGAGGCGGGATTGGTCTTTTCCCGGCATGCCGGGGCGTAACGGCTGGGGTGTGGACGTGGATGCCGTCGGCGGGAAAACGTCGCGGCTGTCCGGTCGTCCAGGGGGCAGGGCGCGGGGCGCCACGGTGGTTCACAGCGGATTCCGTTCCACGCCGGTGCTTGCCGACCCGAAGCACCCTGGGGACGATGAAGGGATGACGACCGCCCTGTCCTATGCCCACGGCACCAGCACCACCCCGCTGCTGGGGGAGACCATCGGTCAGAACCTGCGCCGCACCGTCGAGCGTTACGGCGACCGCGAGGCGCTGGTGGTGGCATCGCAGAACTACCGCGTCACCTGGCGGCAGTTCTGGGACGCGACGACGGCGGTGGCCAAGGGCCTGCTGGCGCTGGGCATCCAGAAGGGGGACCGGGTGGGGCTCTGGTCCCCCAACCGCTTCGAGTGGACCGTGTCGCAGTACGCGCTCGCGCGCACGGGCGCCATCCTGGTCAACCTGAACCCCGCCTACCGCACGTCGGAGCTGGAGTACGCGCTCAATCAGGCGGGCGTGAGCGTGCTGCTGCTGGCGAAGGGCTTCCGGCAGACGGACTACACCCAGATGCTGGCGGAGGTGCGGCCCCGGTGCGCGGGCCTGCGCGAGGCGCTGGTGCTGGACTCGGACTGGGACCGGCTGGTGAATGGCGGCGCGAACATGGGGGACGACGTGCTGGAGGCGCGGGAGTTGTCGCTCCAGTTCGATGACCCCATCAACATCCAGTACACGTCCGGCACCACGGGCTTCCCGAAGGGCGCGACGCTGTCCCACCACAACGTGCTCAACAACGGCTTCTTCGTGGGCGAGGTGTTGCGCTACGGGCCGGAGGACCGCGTGTGCATCCCGGTGCCCTTCTACCATTGCTTCGGCATGGTGATGGGCAACCTGGCCTGTACGTCGCACGGCTCGGCCATGGTGATTCCGGGCGAGGCGTTCGACCCGCTGGCGGTGCTCCAGACGGTGCAGGCCGAGCGCTGCACGTCGCTCTACGGCGTGCCCACGATGTTCATCGCGGAGTTGGACCATCCGCGCTTCGGCGAGTTCGACCTGCGCACGCTGCGCACCGGCATCATGGCGGGCTCGCCGTGTCCGGTGGAGGTGATGAAGCAGGTGCAGTCGCGGATGCACATGGAGGAGGTCACCATCTGCTACGGCATGACGGAGACGTCCCCGGTGTCCACGCAGAATCCGCTGGATGACACGCTGGAGAAGCGCGTGGCCACGGTGGGCCGCGTGCATCCGCACCTGGAGGTGAAGGTGGTGGATCCAGACTCGGGCGCGGTGGTGCCGCAGGGGCAGCCGGGGGAGCTGTGCACGCGCGGTTACAGCGTGATGCTCGGGTACTGGGAGAACGCGGCGGCCACGGCGGCGGCCATCGACCGGGCGGGGTGGATGCACACCGGTGACCTGGCGACCATGGACGGGGAGGGCTACGTCAAGATTGTCGGCCGCATCAAGGACATGATCATCCGGGGCGGCGAGAACGTGTACCCGCGCGAGGTGGAGGAGTTCCTCCACACGCACCCGGAGATTTCCGAAGCACAGGTCATCGGCGTGCCCAGCGTGAAGTACGGCGAGGAGGTGATGGCGTGGGTGCGCTTGAAGTCCGGCGCCTCGCTTACGGTGGAGGCGCTGACGGCCTTCTGCACCGGCCGCATCTCCACGTTCAAGATTCCCCGCCACTGGAAGCTCGTGGACAGCTTCCCGATGACCGTCACCGGCAAGGTGCAGAAGTTCCGCATGCGCGAGGTCTCCATCACCGAGCTGGGGCTCGGCGACGTGGCCAACATCAAGACCGCCTGACGGGCTTCTTCTTCGCGGCGGGCTTCTTCTTCGCGGCGGGCTTCTTGGCCGCCGGTGCCTTCTTCGAGGCAGGGGGCTTCTTGGCCGCCGGGGCCTTCTTCGCCGCCGGGGCTTTCTTCGCGGCCTTCTTCATCGCGGCGCGGTTGGCGGCGTCCACGGCGCGGCGGGCCCAGGGCAGCATCCGGCGGCCGTCGTCCTCGGCGTCCGCGGGCGGCGTCCAGTAGCTCATGGGCTGTTCCTTGCCGCGGCTCTGGTAGATGAAGGGTCGGCAGCCCTCGGCCTCGAAGTCGGGGCGGGTGACGTCGTCCGTCTTCAGGTAGAGCTGGCCCTGGATGATGAGGCCGAACATCCGGCCGCCGAAGTACAGGCCCCAGCCGCCGAACATCGAGCGGGCCTGCACCGGGCCGAGCGGTTTCAGCAGTTCGACCGTGTATTCCATGAAGCTGTCCGAGCGGGGCATGGGGCTCTCCTAGTCCAACGGCAGCTCGAAGTGGAAGGTGGCGTCGAGGCCGGGGCCCTCGTCGCGCAGACTCACCCGGACGTGGTGCCGCCGCCGCGGGACGTGAGGAGCCCCTGGAGCTCCTGGCGTGCGTGCAGGCTGTCCGCCTCGGCCTGCTTGCGGTCGCTGATGTCGAGCGCCGTTCCGACGAACTGGAGGGCGCGGCCTTCGGCGTCGAAGGTCACCTGTCCGCGGACCTCGATCCAGCGGCTGGGGTGCCCCTGGGCTTCCACCACACGGTGCTCCATGACGTAGCGGCCCTGCGTCCTGCCCGCGAGCGTGGCGGCGATGGCTTCGCTCATCGCCGCGCGCTCATCGAGGTGGACGCGGTCGAGCACCCGCTCCAGGCTGAACATCCCCGGTTCCGGGAGGCCGAACAGCTGGGCCATCCGCTCGTCTACCTGCATCTGGCCGCGACGCACGTCCAGCTCCCAGGTGCCCGCGCCGGAGGCCTCCACGACGCGGCGGAGCCGCTCCTGGCTGCGCTGCAAGGCCTGTTCTCCGAGCACCCGGGAGGTGGTCTCCGTGCAGACCACCAGCGTGCCGTGGACCTTCCCGTCGTCGTCGAATGCGGGGGAGTAGCTGTAGGTCCAGTAGACGTTCTCGATGCGGCCATTGCGGAAGATGGGGACGAGCTGATCCTCGTTCCAGCTGGGCCGCCCCTCGCGCATCGCGTCTTCCAGCTGTTGTCCGATGATGGGCCAGGCCTCCGGCCAGACCTCGGTGGCGGACTTCCCGAGCGCCTCAGGATGCTTCCCCCTGCCGAAGCTGGGCATGAAGGCGTCGTTGTAGAGCTGGACGAGCTGGGGGCCCCACATGAGGACCATGGGGTGCAGCGAATGGAGCAGGGTCCGCACGAGTGTCCGCAGAGAGACGGGCCAGCCCTCCACGGGACCGAGCGGCGTGGCCGCCCAGTCCTTCTCGAGCATCCGGGCGGCCATTTCTCCGGGCCCGCTGAACAGTTCGTCTGCCTTCACGTGGTCCGCCCCCGGTGCTCACCTACGGGAAGGCGTCATAGGTGAACGCTCCACCTGGGGGAAGCACCGGGCGTGGCTGTCGCTGGGGAACGGCCGACCTGCTGTCGGGGAGTGAATCACACGATGGTTGGTGTCCTCACCGGGGCTCGCCCAGTTCCCGCAGGAAGAACCGACGCACGTCGTCCCGGTAGTACCTGCCTTCGGGGCCGTGTCCCTCGCCCGGCATGATCAACAAGTCGAAGTGCTTGTTCGCGCGCACCAGTGCCTGGGCCATCCGCATCGTCGTGGACAGTGATGCGTTCACGTCACTCGTCCCGTGCATCAGCTTGAGCGCTCCCTGGAGCTTGTCCGCCAGGGCTTCGTTGGAGCCCGCCGCGTATCCCTCTGGATTGTCCGCCAGCAGGCCCATGTTCGGCTCGTTGATGACGGCCTCTTCCGTCAGGGCGCCTGGTGCTCCCGCGTAGCCTGCCTTGAAGAACGTCGGCGCCGTCAGCATGCCTCGCAGCGCGAAGTATCCGCCCCAGGAATGGCCGTGGATGCCCACCCGCTCCAGGTCCATGTAGGGCCGGCTGGCTCCTGCCTGCTTCAGCGCCGCGACGTGGTCTGGAATCTCCGTCTGGCCCACGCGGCCATGGTTCACGTCCTGGAAGGCCTTGCCCCGCCCTGGCGTGCCTCGCGCGTCCAGCACCATCACGATGAACCCGAGCTGCGCCAGCGAGTGCGCGATGATCGATTCAAGCGGGCCCACGTAGCTCCAGGGCACCACCGTCGTGAACGGCCCCGCGTAGATGACGTCGATGACCGGGTAGCGCTTCTTCGGATCGAAGTCCCTCGGCTTGTATAGCGCGCCGTACAGGGGCGTGACGCCGTCCGTGGCCTTGACCGTGATGCCTTCCGGCGGCGTGTAGTGCAGCTCCGCCAGGGCGCTCGTGTCTGACTTCGCGTAGCGGAAGGAGGGGCGCCCCTCCGTGGACACCACGTCCCAGACCCTGGGCTGCTCCCGTGTGGAGTGCCCATCCACGAAGTAGCCCGTGGAGGGGGCCAACACGGGCCGGTGGAGCCCGGGCTCGGGCGTCAGCCGCTTCAGTGCCCCGCCCGCGATTCGTGCCCGATACACCGACCGGTCATAGGGGGCTCCGGGCTCGGCGGACGCGGTGACGAAGAAGGCGTCTGACTTCGGTGTGATGCCCGCCACCATGTGGACCGGAAACGCGCCCTGGGTGAGTTGGCGCACGAGCCTGCCGGAATAGTCATACAGGTAGACGTGACGCCATCCATCGCGCTCGGACATCCAGAGGAAGTGCTGGTTGTCCGGCAGCGGCTTCACCTGCTGGGCCCATCCGCCCACCGAGAACTCCAGCGCCGCCACGAAGGTCTCCTTCCGCTCCTCCCTCAGCACGCGGCGCCGCTTACCCGTCACCGGCTCCACCGCCACCAGGTCCAGCCGCTTGCCATCCCGCGACAGCTGGAGCACCAGCGCCTCGCTGCCGTCCGGACGCCAGCCCGCGAACCAGTCGTAGCTCTCCACCGCGTCACCGGGCGCGGGCGTCACCTGCCCCGACTCCACCGAGGCGAAGTGCAGCTCCGAGCGCATCAGCGGAGTGCCCGTCTTGGAGTAGGGGACCCACGTCACCTTCTCCAGGGGAGTGCTGTAGTCGACCAGCGGAAGCCGGTGCATGCCCCGCATGTCGTCGCGCCAGACCGCGAGGAACCGGCCCTGGGGAGACCATGCACCTTCGGGCAGCCGCCAGGGCGAGTCCTCCGTGCCGGTGCGCTCCAGCCGGGTCGCGCCCTTCGCGTCCACCACGGCGAACCCCTCGTCCCGCTGTACCGCGACCGTCGCTCCGTCCGGCGACAGGCTGTTGCCGGGCACGAGCGACATCGCGACAGGATGCGTGGGTTCGAGTGCCACGAGCCGCTTGTCGGTGAATCCCAGGGAGAAGGCCCGGCCCTGGACGGTGAAGACGATTCCCTTCGCATCCGTGGTGAGCGTGAAGGGCATGACGACGGGCAACGTCATCGGCTTGCCGAACAGCTCCGTGAGCTGGGAGCGCAGCGATTCCGAATCCAGCAGGGGCTGCTGGGTGCGGCGCCGCGCATCCACCAGGACCCACGTGTCCCGGTAGGGCTCCACCCTGGACCAGTACACGAACCGGTCGCCCTCGGGCAGCCACCGGGGCGGCGTCAGGGTGTCCCGGATGCGGTCCGGCCAGCGGAGCGAGGCCTCCGAGAAGTCGAGCCGCGCCTGGAGGTCGTCCCCGGCTTCGGCTCCCACCGCTTGCCAGGGGACGGCGAGTCCCGCGAGGAGGAGCGCGAGGCGCGCACGCGACAGGAGACCACCACGGTGGAGCAGGGGAGGCATCATGGGCACTCTCTTCGGAACGAGGTGAAGGGAAACGTCAGGCCAGGCGTCGCGGTGCTGGGGACGTGGCGCCGAGCAGTTCGGCCAGCGTCTTCAATCCCCGCTCCAACTCCTCGCGGGAGCCGGCCGCGGCCAGCGACACCCGCAGCGCATTGGGCGCCTGACCCGGACGGGCCGCGAACAGGTGCGCCGGTCCGAGCAGCACGTCGCGCGCGGCGGCGGCTTCCACCAGCTCCGTGGCGCGGCGCTGTTCGGGGATGGGCATCCACAGGAAGTACGCGCTGGGGTGCGCGACATAGGGATGGCCCTTCAGCACCTTCGCCGCCAGGGATTGCCGGGCCGTGGCTTCGGAGCGTCGCGCGTCGCGCAGGGACTCGGCCGTGCCGTCCGTCACCCACTGCGTGGCCAGTTCATTCAGCAGGGGAGATCCTGACCAGACCGTCGCCGCGGCCGCGTGCTCCAGCGTCTGCCACGACGACCCCGGCGCCCGGATGTAGCCGACGCGCAGCGCGGGTAGCACCGCCTTGGACAGGCTGCCCAGGTGATAGGTCCGCTCGGGCGCGAGCGCGGCCAGGGGTGCGGGCGCCTTCGCCACGAGCGGGGCCAGCGCGCCGTTCTCGATGACGGTGACGTCGAACTTCCGGCACACCTCCACCAGCGCCTGCCGCCGCTTCAAGGGCATGACGACCGTGGTCGGGTTGTGGTTCGTGGGCGTGCAGTAGAGCACCCGCGCCTTGCTCCTCCGGCAGGCCTCCGCGAGCGCTGCGGGCACGAGTCCCTCCGCGTCGAGCGCCACCGGATGCGTAGGCAGCCGGAGCCACTCCGCGGCGGCGAGGACCCCGGGATAGGTGACGTCCTCCACCAGCAGTCCATCCGCGTTCGCGAGCAGGGACAACACCATCAGGGTCGCGTGTTGGGCCCCGCTGCTCACGATGACGTTCTCGCGCGTGGCAGGCACACCCGCGAGCTCCAGCCAGCGGGCCCCCGCCGCCCGCTGGGCCTCCGTGCCCGCATGGGCCTGATAGCCACTGAGCGCGCCCAGGTCCGCGCGTTCGCTCAGCCGCTGAAGCGCGGCGGCGAAGGCGAGGTGCCCCATATCGCCGGGGACAATGGGCACGGCCGTGGGCCCCAGGTCGATGCGCGTCCGGTCGAGCTGGGGCGAATAGCGGTCTCCGTCCCGCAGGTTCTTCACGAACGTCCCGTTGCCCACCTGGCTCCAGATGAGTCCCCGTCGTTCCGCTTCAGCGTAGGCCCGGGT
Source organism: Corallococcus sp. AB018 (assembly GCF_003986945.1). Lineage (NCBI taxonomy): Bacteria > Pseudomonadati > Myxococcota > Myxococcia > Myxococcales > Myxococcaceae > Corallococcus > Corallococcus sp. AB018. The sequence continues at coordinate 17,094 of NZ_RAWR01000090.1, forward strand.
CACAGTTCCCAGAGACGTCCCCAGCGTGCTCGCGAGCTCCCGGTGCGTGGGCAGCCGGTCCCCAGCGCGAAGCCGCCCCGCGCTGATGTCCGCCGCGAGCGCATCGACGAGCGCCCCGTACAGAGGGCCCTCGGAGCGTTTCAGGCGCGGTTTCCAGTTGGACTGGGACATAAGTCAGATTGTACCATGACAATCCGGATCGTGTGCCAGGCACATGGCGGGCTTCCACCGTTCGAGGCTCTACACTTCCGTGAAGTACATGCCGGTGGCGCCGGTGCGCTCCAGCGCTGTCTTTAAGTCCTCGGAGACGATGAGGGCCACGTGCAAGCCCCAGGGCCGGAAGATCTTCGCGTCACCCACCTTCGACTTGTCGATGCGCATGATGTCCACGGAGCGGTACTGACCGACCTTCTCCGGCCGTCCGTCCTTGGGCTCCCAGCGCCGGGCCTCCTCCGATGCACGCTCATCAATGCAGCGGAACATCCGGGTCGCCACGAGCATGCTGAATTGTTCGGGTTGTCCCGGGATGTCCACCGACAGGAACTGGACGTCGTTGGGCGCAAGCTCCGCGAAGAGCATGGCCAGTTTGACGTGAACGACCGGAGCCATGCACAGCCCTGCCATCGAGAAGTCACGAGGCTTTCCGGGCTCCATGAGGGGGATTCGAAGCGGCCCCGTTATTTCGACAGGCGTGCCTGCCCTGAGCCGCCAGGCGTCTTCGATCTCCACTCCGTTCTTGTCGACCGGATCATCCAGATACCAAAACCCCTCTTCGGGGTCGCCATGCAGCTCGAAGAAACGATTGGACATGGTGGGGAGCTCAACGTCCAGGGCGAGAGGTCAGCAGCACCAACCCAGCCGCTTCATTCCGGCCTCAGTCCTCCGTCAGCAGGAGGCTCCAGAGCAGCACCTTCTTCTTGCCGGGTGGCCGGTGCAGGCAGCGGAGCGGGCCGTCCTGGGATGCCACGAACACGATGGCTCCGGAGTGCTGATTCGCGAAGACGGCCGCGGCCCGGTGGCGCGAGCCGTGCTGGTGGATGGGGTAGTGCGGCCCGGGACGCCCCTGGAGCGTTCGCGCTTCGAAGACCTGCGGCGGGCCGCTTCTCGGGAGCGCAATCTGATACCCCGCGCAGAGCACCTCCAGCTCCGGCCCCAGCACCAGCGCGTTGTCCACCGCCGTGAACTGCCCGATGCTCTCCACCAGCGCCTGGAAGTCGCTCTCCGTCACCTTGTCGTCGTGCTCGGCCGCGGCCTTCTTCAACTCCGGATCCTCTTCCTCCTCCGCCGCCTTGCCGGCCTCCGCCTGCCAGGCGCCGTTGATGAGGTCCGCCCTCGCCTGCACGAAGCGCTGCAACCGCTGGCGCAACAACGAGCCCTGCTCCGGCGGCAGGACGTACTTGCCTCGCGCCCGGAAGCGCTCCACGTCGTGCTGCTTGGGCAGGAACGCGATGAGCCCTCCGTGATGCAGGCCCGCCATCCTCCGGATGAGCCCCTGCACCGCGTTGGACACGTACCACTCGCGGTTGCCGCCCATCAGCGGCTGCACCTTGGGCAGGGACTCCACCAGCGTGGCGCACATCTCCATCAGCGCCGCGCGCACCGCGCTGTCCTCGTGGAAGAGCAGGTCGTGCAACGCCACTCGACGGCCCGGCGGCACCGGCGCGCCCTGCTCGTAGCGGAACACCTCTCGCCCCTGCGTGCTCACCACCAGGTGGCCCGGCTCCGGCGCGTGCAGGATGAAGACGTCCTCCTCTCCCTCGGCGTGGAACTCCGTGTACTCCACCCGGCGCGCCAGCCCCTGGATGCGCAGCTTGCCGTCTCGCGGCCCTACCACCACCGCCGTGCGCGGCAGGTTCGCCGCGGGCGCCAGCTTCACCAGCGCCTCCACGCTGAAGTCGGTGATGCTCGATTTGGCCTCCAGCGGCAGCGTCTCCCACGCCTGCCGCTTGCCCTTCTGTCCGCCGATGTAGACCGTCTCTCGCACCGCCTGCAGGCCCTGCAACCCCTGCGCGTGATAGGCGATGCGCACGCGCGTGGCCTCGCCCTCCTCGCGGCCCAGGCTCGCGAAGAACACCGTGTCCGCCAGCACGACCAGCAGCTTCAGCGTCGGCTCGGCGAGCGGCGTCTTGGCGAACTGCCGGAGCCACCCTCGCAGGGCTTCTCCGGGATATTGCAGGCCGGGTTCATCCATCGGGCGGGCAGCATAATCACGGCGCCGTGTTTCCCGGTGGAAGTCGCTCGCGCGCCGCGATGCGGCGTTGGGTTCCCACCGTGCGCCCGGCCTGTAGCACCGACGTCACGACAGTCGCCGCCACGAAGGGTTGTCGCCACCCGGACGCGCTCCTAGGGTTTCCCTCTTCCCCCTGGAGACCTTCCTGATGCGCTCGCGTTGCCTGACCGCCGCCCTGCTCGCCCTCGCGCTGCCGCTGTCCGCCAGCGCGGCGCCCGCCGCCTCGCGCACCGTCGTCTTCCAGGGCGGCACGGTGCTGGATGGCTCCGGGGGGCAGCCGCTGGAGGGGGGCTCCGTGGTGGTGCGCGACGGGAAGATTGTTTCCGTGGGGCTCGCCATCAACGTCAAGGTGCCCAAGGGCGCGGAGGTCATCGACTTCAAGGGCCAGACGCTCCTGCCCGGCCTCATCTCCGACCACAGCCACGTGGGCCAGACGTCCGGCACCACCACGGGCTCCCAGAACTACACGCGGGAGAACGTCGAGAAGCAGCTGCGCCAGTTCGCCGCGTACGGCGTCACCACCGTGACGGCGCTCGGGATGAACCGGCCGCTGTTCAACGAGCTGCGCAAGGAGGCCCACGCGGACTCCTTCACCGGCGCGGACCTCTTCGGCGCGGGGCAGGGCATTGGCGTGCCGGAGGGCGGGCCTCCCCAGGCGATGACGAACAGCGCGCCGGATCAGCTCTTCCGCCCCACCACGGTGGAGGAGGCCCGCGCCGCCGTGCGCACGCTGGCGAAGAACCGCGTGGACCTGGTGAAGGTCTGGGTGGACACGTTCCTGGGCAAGCTCCCGAAGATGAAGCCGGACATCTACAAGGCCGTCATCGACGAGTCCCACAAGCAGGGCCTGCGCGTCGCCGCCCACATCCACGACCTGGAGGACGCGAAGGCCGTGGTGGACGCGGGCGTGGACATCATCGCCCACGGCGTCCGCGACCAGCCCGTGGACGCGGCCTTCGGCACGGACTCCGGCACCACCCCGCTGCGCATCCCCGGCTACGCGGAGCACCGCGAGCTGAACATCACCGGCGTGTGGCGCCAGGGTCGCAAGGTGGCGGGGAAGCTCACCGGGGCTCCCGCGCCCTGAGCCGGCGCTTCATTCTTCAATCGGCGGCTGGAGCGTGCCGAAGTGCTCCAGCCCCTGGTCCAGCGCGGAGCGCACCGCGTGGAGCAGGGCGCCGTCAGACAGTCGCCGCACCAGGACCATGCGGGTCGCCACGTAGGACGGCGCGCCTCCCAGCCGTGCCTCCAGCGCCTCCAGGGTGAGCACGGTGAGGACGAAGGTGCGTCCGTCGCGCAGCCGCACCACCAGGTTCCGGGAGCCCTCGAAGTGCAGCGCCGGGTTCTCCGCCACCAGCAGGGAGGCGATCCGCTCGTCCTCCGTATCGATGGACCGCAGTCCTGACCGTTCGCGCGTCGAGCGTCGCATGGCGGGGACGATGGGGACCCCCACCCGGGCCTACAACCCCTGCCCCTGGGAGGGCCGCGTCGCCGGACAGCCTCCGGCCCCGCGGGCCAGGGTGGCGGGCAGGGGAGCGCTGACGCCGCACAAGACGAACGCCCCGTGCCGGGTGTATGGCCCAGGCCGCCCATGCCCGCCGAGCCGTCCATCCTGTCCACCTGGGGCCTTCCCGGGATGTTCTTCGTCGCCATGCTGGCGGGCTCCGTGGTGCCGGTGCCCTCCGAGGCGATGCTCGCCGCCCTCATCTACAACGGCACGCCGCCGGTGATGGCCACCGTGGTGGCCACCGTGGGGAACGTGCTGGGCGCGGTGACGCTCTACATCCTGGGGCAGTGGGTGTCGCGCGGCGGAGGCGGGGCCGTGGGCCGCTGGGTGTCGCGCCGCCGGGAGAAGGAAGGCCCGCGCATGGCGCGCGTGGAGGCGAACCTGCGCACCTGGGGCGCTCCCGCCCTGCTCATGTCGTGGCTGCCCATCCTGGGCGACGCGTTCGTGCTCGCGGGCGGCTTCGTGGGCGTGCGCCCCTTTCCCTTCGTCGTCTTCGTCACCCTGGGCAAGGGTCTGCGCTACGCCTTTGTCGCGCTGTCCACCACGGCAGCCATGTAACAATGCGTAACATTGCGCGTCCCTGCCGGGGGGGATGCGCCGCTCACGAAACGTTTCAAGGAATGTGACGGATAAACGGCGGTGGCGTCGTGTACGCGGAATACTGCGTCCGCGGCGCTGCCGTGACGTCCCTGACCCTCTACGGCTCCCGGGTTCTCCGGGAGCAGGATGAAACATCGTGAGCCTGAAACAAGACCTCTTCCGGCGGCCTGCCGCCTCCTGGCGTACGTGGTCCTTCACGCTGGTGTGCGCGGCGCTCAGCGCGTGCGGTGGCTCCGTGGAGGCGGACGCGGAGGAGACGGCGCCGGAGTTCGTCGCGCGTGAGGACTCGCTGACGAACGTGCGGCTGCGCCTGATGGCGGCCAACCTGAGCAGCGGCAATGGGCAGGACTACAACCCGGGCCACGGCCTCCGCATCTTCCAGGGCACGGACGCGGACGTCGTGATGATTCAGGAATTCAACTACCAGACGGACTCCGCGGCGGACATCCGCGCCTTCGTGGACACGGCCTTCGGCACGGGCTTCTCGTACTACCGCGAGGCCGGTGCGCAGATTCCGAACGGCATCATCAGCCGCTACCCCATCATCGCCGCCGGCGAGTGGGACGACACGCAGGTGTCCAACCGCGACTTCGCGTGGGCGCGCATCGACATCCCGGGGCCCAAGGACCTGTGGGCCATCAGCGTGCACCTGCTGACCACCAGCTCCAGCGTCCGCAACACGGAAGCGAACAACCTGGTGAAGTTCATCAACGCCAACGTGCCCGCCAGCGACTACCTGGTCATCGGTGGTGACTTCAACACCGGCAGCCGCAGCGAGGCGACCTTCAGCACCTTCTCCAGCGTGGTGTCCACGGCGTCGCCGTACCCGGCGGACAAGAATGGCAACACCAACACCAACGCGGGCCGCAGCTCGCCGTACGACCACGTGCTGGTGGACAACGACCTGCGCGCCTACCAGACGTCGGTGGTGATGGGCTCCAGCACCTTCGCCAACGGCCTGGTGGTGGACACGCGCGTGTACTCGCCCCTGTCCGACATCTCCCCGGCGCTGTCGGGCGACAGCGGCGCGTCCGGCATGCAGCACATGGGCGTCATCAAGGACTTCCTCATCCCGGGGGACGGCGCGACGTCCTCCTCCGTGACGGTGCTGTCGCCCAACGGCGGTGAGAGTTGGACGGCCGGCTCGGCGCGCACCATCACCTGGACGGCGTCTGGCGTCTCCAACGTGAAGGTGGAGTACTCGCTGAACGGTTCCACCTGGACCACCATCACGTCCAGCACGGGCGCGTCCTCCGGCAGCGTGGCGTGGACGGTGCCCTCCAGCGCCAGCACCACCGCGTGGGTGCGCGTGAGCGACGCGAGCAACGCCACCGTCACCGACCTGTCCAACGCGGCCTTCACCATCACCACGGGCGGCACCGGTGGCACGGGCAACGTGTTCATCAACGAGGTGCTCATCAACGAGCCGGGTTCGGACGTGAACGGCGAGTTCGTGGAGTTGCTCAACAGCGGCACGGCGGCGGTGGACCTGAGCGGCTGGACGGTGTCGGACGGCACGGCCGTGCGCCACACCTTCGCCAGCGGCACCTCGGTGGCGGCGGGCAAGGCGGTGGTGGTGTTCGGCGGTGCGTCTGGCATCCCGTCCGGCACGCCAGGTGCGGTGGCCGCGTCCACGGGCCAGCTGAACCTGGGCAACAGCGGTGACACCGTCACGGTGAAGAACAGCGCGGGCACCGTGGTGAGCACGGCCACGTTCGCCTCGTCGCTCGCGGGCACGGACGGCGTGTCCGCCAACCGCAGCCCGGACGCGTCCTCCACGGCCAGCTTCGTGCTGCACACGGGCGTGTCCAGCCTGACGAGCTCTCCTGGCAAGCGCGCCAGCGGCGCCGCGTTCTAGTCCTGAACACCGCTCCTCCGGACGACGCTGGTCCGGAGGAGCGACCTGGGAGAGTGTGCCCCCGGAACGTCCTGCTTCCGGACGCGAGGAGCCCTCCCATCATGCTGAAGGTCCATCACCTCTCCGAATCCCGCTCGCAGCGCATCCTCTGGCTCCTGGAGGAGTTGGGGCTCGACTACGAGGTCGTCCGCTACGAGCGTGACCCGAAGACGGGGTTCGCTCCGCCGGAGCTCAAGGCCGTCCACCCGCTGGGCAAGTCGCCGCTGGTGGAGGACGACGGCCGGGTGCTGGCGGAGTCCGGCGCCATCATCGAATCGCTGATCCGCAAGCATGGCCAGGGCCGGTTGTCGCCCGCGCCGGAGGACCTGGACCGCTACACGCACTTCCTGCACTACGCGGAAGGCTCCGCGATGCTGCCCATCGTGCAGCTGCTCTACGTGAAGCGGCTGGGCGACGCCGCGGCGCCCATCAAGCCGCGCATCGACTCCGAGCTGAAGAACCACCTGGACTACCTGGAGGGGGTGCTTCAGGGCCGTGAGTACCTGGTGGGCAACGGGCTGACGGGCGCGGACATCCAGCTGAGCTTCGTGCTGGAGGCCGCGAAGTCCTTCCGTTTGCTGGCGGCGCTGCCGAACCTCACGGCCTACCTCGACCGGCTCCATGCGCGCCCCGCGTACCAGCGGGCCCTGGAGCGGGGCGGGCCGTACAAGATGGGCCGCTGAAAAGACGACGGGCCGCCCCGGAGTACACCGGGACGGCCCGCGACCTGTCCGACTGTCGGACTAGTTTTGCGTCGCCGCGCGCAGACGGGGCGGCACGTGGGGCCCGAAGTCAGGCGGCTCCTCCGACCGGAGGTACTTGGGAGCGCGCTTCAGCGGGGCGATGCCCATCCAACGGTTGAGGTTGGCCTTCGCCTCCGCCTGCTGGGCCGCCGGGAGCTGGCTGATGCGCGCGTTGTGGTTTCCGCCCTCCACCGTGTACAGGTAGGAGTCCTGCGAATTGCCCAGCACGTAGGCCGCCGCCGTCCACGGGTCGTAGCTGCCGTAGATGAACATCAGGCGCTGGCCCTGGGAGGAAACCCAGTCCTGGATGTCCGGCATGGCCTCGGGACGGAACACGAACGGGATGCCTGGCGGCGAGTACACCTCGCCGGTGTCGGTGTCCGGGAAGTGGATGAGCGCGCCCAGGTGCTTCTCATAGGGCTGGGGCCAGCCCAGCTCCGCCGCGGCCTGGTAGTAGTAGGCGGCGTACGGGGTGATGCCTGAGTCCGCGAACGACCCCATGCCCACCGCGTAGTCCATCGCGTCGAACAGCTCCTGGTCCGTGGCGGTGGCGGTGGGGATGTTCCGGTTGCAGTTCGCCGCGGAGTCGTACTGCCAGAAGGCGAAGTAGGTCTCGATGGCGGCGTGCTCCAGCACCAGCTCCCGGCCCAGCTGCGAGTACGTCAGATTGTTGCTCGCGGCGTAGGCGTCCACGAGGGAGAGCATCTGGCTCCGGCGCGAGAGCACTTCACGCTGGAAGGCCCACAGCCGCTCGCGGCAGGCCAGCTGCGCGTCACCGCCCACGGTGTCCTGGAACGTCACGAAGCGCTCGTCGTTGCGCAGGGCGATGGGCGCCACGTACGCCACGGTGGCGTCCACGTCGTCCGGGTGGAAGCGGCGGAAGAACACCACCGTCTCGCCGCCCTTGCTGCCGCCGGTGGACACCCACTTGCCGGTGTAGATGGGCTTGAGCGCCTGGACGATGCGGTGGAAGTCATCCGCGGACTGGCGGATGGTGAGCTGGCTCCAGTCCGCGGGCGACGGAATGCTCGGCGGGAAGAAGCGGTGCTCCACGGCGACCTGGTTGGCGGACAGGAGCTGCGTGGGCTCCGAGCGGCCGACGACGGTGGAGACGCTGTATCCGCTGGTGTAGAGCACCATCGGGCTGGCATCCGCCTTGTGCAGCAGCGTCGCGCGCTGCTCGAAGCGCTGGCACTCCGGGTGGGCGTGATCCGCCGGCTGGTTGTACCTCAGGACGAAGAACCGGTAGCCCGCGGGGACACTGCCGCCGGTTCGATCCTGGTCCACGATGAGGCCCGGGATGGCCTCCAACCGGGTCCGGATGTCCAACGACGTGTTCTGGATGATGCTCAGGTCCGGGGGCGTGTCGACCCAGCCGCTCGGGGTGCACGTCACCACGCCGCCGTCCGTGCCCGCATCGGCGTCCGTGCCCGCATCCACCTCGGAGCCCGCATCGGCGTCGGTGCCCGCATCGGCGTCCGTGCCCGCGTCCGTCCCGGAACCCGCATCGGCGTCCGTGTCCGCATCGGCGCCCGCGTCCGCGTCGGTGCCCGCATCCGAGCCTGCGTCCACGGCCTGGGTGCCGCTGTCGGGACGCGGCTCGTTCGGTTCGTCATCGCCACAGGCGACCGGTCCCCCCAGCAGCATGAGCAGGGGGACGAGCGACGCCCAGTGGGCCAGGCGCGACGGCTTGGAGGGCTGGGAGAACAGGAAGGGTTTCATCGGTCCGCGGCCCTCGGCGACCGTGCTCGCCGGACGTGTCCCGGCGAGCGACGGGGATCGAGCGCGGATTCCAGCCTCAAGGCCGCTGCATGTTCAAGGGGGCCGCCCCCGTGAGGTCCTCCACGCTGTCGTAGAGGAGCTGCCCGACGTAGTTGAAGTTGTGCGCCCAGGCGCCGGGGTCCTTCCTACTCAGCTGGTAGTTGTGGGCGGCCTTCACGAGCGCGGGCGTGAACGGCGCGAACGCGTTGGCGGAGACGGACTCGGTGGCGCTGCAGGCCCCGTTCTTGTCCGTGTCCTTGAAGAAGTACGGATTGACGTCGCCGTTGTAGCAGAGGCCGTTGTTCGTCACCCCGCGCATGGCGGTCAGCAGGCGTGCGGCCATGCCCTCCACCTCCGCCTCCAGGGGCTCCGCGGTGTTCCCGTCGCCGTCGTAGTCCGACACGTGGACGAGCCGGATCTGCTCCGCCGCGCTCTGGTCCGCGTGGCACGTCTCACAGCGCTCGTTCCACGCGTCCTGGATGCGGAAGGTGTGGTTGCTCTTGCCCGGGACATGGCAGCTGGTGCACTGCACCCCGCCCATGTGCGTGAGCCGGCCCGCGTAGGTCTTGTTGGGGTACTCGTAGCCGATCCGCGCCAGCGTTCCTTCGCGCGTCCCCGCGGCCGGCAGGTAGTGCACGTTCTGGAAGCGCGGCGTGCCCCCCGCGCTCAGCGCCGTGTCGATGGTGGCCTTGGACGCGCGGCCGATGTGGCAGTTGGCGCAGAGGTTGTCCTGGCCCGGCAGGTTCACCGTCTTGCCGTCCGGCAGCCACGTCTGGGCGGGGACGAAGACGTCGTAGTCCGGTTCGAAGTTCTCGTGGCAGGTGGAGCACTCCAGGCCGTTGGCGGTCTCCGGCACCAGCTGCCCGACCCCGTACTGGACGAAGAAGCGGTAGCCCTGCGCGCCGCTATGGCAGCGCGAGCAGCTGGCCTGGACGGTCTCGCTCGAGTCCCAGTTGCGCGCCGCCTTGCTGGCGCCGTTGAAGTGGCCCGGATCGTTGCGCACCAGCAGCGACGTGTCGAAGGGCACGCTCAGCGCCGTGTTCAACGACTGGGTCGAGTCATGCAGCAGCTGGATGATGTACTTCGCGTTGTGCGCGAACGCGCCCGGGTCCACCCGCGACAGCTGGTAGTTGTACGCCGCCTTCTGCAAGCGGGGCGTCCAGCCGGCGAACGCGTTGGTGGCGGTGGCTTCGGCTGGATTGCAGGTCCCGTCTCCGTTGGTGTCCCGGAACCAGTAGGGGTGGGCGTTGCCGTAGCAGAGGGGCCGGGCCCGCTCCGCGCCGTACCGCTGGATGGCGGCGAGCAGCCGGTCCCGCAGGCCCTGGATCTCGTAGTAGATGCCCTCGGTGCGGTTGTGGTCCCCGTCGTAGTCCTGATTGCGCGAGGCAATCTGCCGGATGTCCCAGGCCTTCGTGACGTCGGTCACGCCGGGGTGGCAGGTGGCACAGGCATCCCAGCGGACCCGCGTGGTGTGCGGGTCATGGCACTCGTTGCACTTGTCGAAGCTGGGGACGTGGCGGAAGCGCGAGTCGTAGACCTGATCCGCGTACTGATAGCCGCCCGCGGCCTGACTGGCGAAGAGCGTCGCGCCCGCGGGGTAGTAATGGATGTTGGTGAAGCCCAGGGCGGGCGAGGCGGTGTCCTCGCCCACCACGCCCGCGTCCGCGACCTGCGCGTCGATGTCCCTGCCCGCGGCGCGCCCCTGGTGACACACCACGCACCTCGCCTCCGGGCCCAGGCCGGTGACCTGCTTGCCCGAGGGGAAGGTGACCGCGGTCAGGCTGGAGGCGGCGCTGTCGTGGCACGTCTCGCAGCGGACCACGGACTGCGTCGGCGCGGGGGCGTCCACCCTGCCAGGGGCGGACCCGTCACCGCCCAGGAAGTCGATGTAGCCCTCCGAGCTGTGGCACCGCGCGCAGCTGGCGGGGACGAGGCCGTCCTCGTTCCAGTGGGAGAAGGCCTCGGCGGTGGTGTCCGCGTGCGGAGAGCCTGACCAGGCGAGGTAGTAGGGCACCTGGTTGGGGTCGACTCCGCCGTCGCCCGCGAGGCCTCCCATCACCACCACCACATGGCGCGCCTCCAGCCTGGAGCTCGCGCCGGTGACCTTGATGGTGGTCTCTCCCGCGCCCACGCCCGTCACCTGCCCGGAGTCGTCCACGGTCGCGATGGCCGGGGCCTCGCTCTCCCAGTGGTATCCGTCGTCGGTGGCCTCGCGCGTGGTGACCGTGAGCTGGATCGCCTGTCCCACGAGCACCGAATGCGGGCCGTCGGTGACGAGCTCCGGGTGGGGCGTCTCCAGTTTGGCGCAGGCGCTCAGCGCGCAGGTCAGGAGCAGCGGTCCAGCCAGGAGCAGGAGGGGTCGTCTCATGGGGGACTCCTCGGGAAGAAAGTGCGTCATGGTTGAGCGCCTCCGGAGATCCACGCGAGGAGGGTCTGGTACTCCGGGGTGCCCTCCCCATAGACGGCCCCGCCGCCGTGGCCCGCGCCGGAGGACTTGCGCAGCAGCCGGCTGGCGGAGGGATTGGAGGTGTCCGTGAGGGAGATGGCCGCCGCGTAGTCCGCGTCGGCATCGCCCGTCAGCAGGAACGAGGTGCTGCCAGCGGCGCCCCCGCTGCGATGGCAGCTCTGGCATCCGGTGGTGAGGAGCGGATGGACGTCGCTCGCGAAGGACACGGCGCCTCCTCCGTCCCCTTCGCCACCGCCGTCGGTGGGGAGCGCACCGGCGTCGGCGGCGACGGGGCCACGCTCGAAGTCAGCGCAGCCAACTGCCAGCGCGAACATCGCGGTGAGGACCGCGGCCCGTGTCTGGATGCGGGAGTCAGAACTCATACGCCACCACCAGCCGGGTGAAGTCGTCCGGCGTTTCGTCTGTCTTTTCCAGGTTCCAGAACTGGAAGAGGCCTGCGCTCAAGCCCCGCCACCGCGCGACCACGCCCACGTTGTGGCCGGAGGCGTCCTCCCGGGTGAGCGCGTTCGAGTCCAGGATGAGGCCTCGCCGGTTTCCGAAGGTGCGCAGCCCCTGCCGGTACTGGAGGTAGAGCCAGTCCGTGGGGTGGTAGCGCAGCTGGAGGTAGCTGGCGAAGTGGTAGGAGTCCGCGCCCGGCCCGCCGTAGCCCTCCGCCTCTCCCCCGGAGACATCCGCGCGCAGCAGCCCGGCGCCCAGCGAGAAGTGCTCCAGCACCGGAAGCCCGCGCGGACGCCACACCGCCACGTCCAGCGCCTGGAGGAACAGGCGGCGCCCGAACCCCAGCGAATTGAAGTAGGGCGAGTACCACACGTTGATGGGGCCCCAGGAGCCGCCAAGCCTCGCCCCGACGCCCAGGCGGGTGTCCTCCAGCGGTGCCAGGTCCGACTGGAGGTTGAGCACCGCGTCCGCGCGCTTCAGCCGGTAGCCGGAGATGACATAGGCGTCGCCGGAGAAGGCGATGGGCCCCATGCGGCGCTCCACGTTCACCGTCAGCCCTTCGCGGGCGAACACCACCGGAATCACCCGCTGGTCGAAGCCCGCGAGCCCTCCGTAGCTGTGGTGGAAGAGCGGATCCGCGCCGAAGGGCACCAGGATCTTACCCCCCTTGGCGAACACCTTCACCGGCCACGACGCCCCGTTGATCCGGTAGCCCACCTCCCAGAACTGGAGCGAAAGCATCTCCAGGGTGAGGGTCACCGGATCCTCGGCGGACTGTCGCGTCAGGAAGAGGAAGTGGTGGTAGCTGCGCAGCGCGCTCTCGCCCTCCGACTTGAAGGGGTGGTCGTTGTAGTTGACGCGCTCGTAGTTGAGGTCGAAGCGTCCGTTCAGGCTCAGCGAGCCGAGGACCGGGAAGGTCCCCAGCGGCACGCCGCCGTGAGGGCCCGTCGGCGCGTGCGGGCTGGCCGGGGTGGATGGCGGTGCCGGGGGCGCCACGGCCGTCCCGGGCTCGGTGGGCGTGGGCGGAGCGGTGGCCACGGCGGCGTTCGCGGTGACGGGTGCGTTCGTCCCCAACGCGCCCGCGTCAATCCACCGGGCCAGGAGCGACAGCTGCGCGCTGCCCGGCTCCCACACCGCGCCGCCCGGGTGCGAGTCGCCCTTCGCGCGCTGGTACAGGATGCTGCTGGCGGCAGTGCCGGGCACCACCAGGGACTCCACCGAACGCAGGTGCTGCTCCGGATCCGCGTGGGTCACGTAGCGGCTGGCGCCGCCCATCCCGTCCGAGGCATGACAGCTGGAGCAGTCCGCCAGCAGGGCCTCGTGCACCTGGGGGGCGAAGCGCGGCGCGGCCGAGGCGTCCCCGGAAGGCGGGCCGGCGCTCGCGGACGCGGATGGCGCCGGGTTGGAGACGGAGGGCGTGGCCGCGACGGGCGCGGTGGGCGCTGGACTGGAAACAGGATGCGCGGCCGCGGGCGCGCTGTCGTGGGAGGGATGCGGAGCGCCAGGGCTGGCCGCGGTCGTGCCGCCGCGTGCCTTGCCGGGCGGGGCGCCTCCTTCAATCCACCGCAGGATCGTCGCGTACTCCGCCGACTCCACCGCGAAGACCTTCTTGCCTCCGTGAAGCGTGGTGCCGGTGCCCTTCTTGAGCAGCGGGCTCTGGGCGGCGGTGGCGGGCTGCACGAAGCGCAGCGTGGCCTCGTAGTCCGCCGGCTCGCCCCGGAGCACCCAGCGGGACCGGGACGCCATTCCCTCCGGGCCGTGGCAGGACCCGCACTCCTTCTCCAGGATGGGCCGCACGTCCTCCGCGAAGCCCGGCACGCGGGGCCGGTTCGCGCTGGCGGGCGTCCGCGCGGGGGGCGCGGATGGGGGCCTGGCGGCCTCCGTGGGAGACGGCGTTCCCGCGTCGGGCGCAGCCTGCGCGGGGGGCGGCTTGATGCCCAGCCGCTCCTGGAGCTGCCGCCGCTTCTCCTCCTGCGACTGCGCTCGCGCGGGGCCTGGGACGGACAGCACCAGCGCGCAGGCGAACAGCGTCCAGGTGCCCAGGTCAGCGACGCGCATGGCACGCCTCGCATTCCATGGTGCGCCAGGCCCTGGCGGCCTGTCCGTCATGGCAGCGCCCGCAGTAGCGGCCCTCTCGCATGTCCTGATGCGTGAAGCCCAGCCGGGCCTGCGGGAACGTGCCGGGGTGGCAGCTGTAGCAATACATGGAGCCATGCCCCCAATGGGAGAACAGCGCCGGAGCGGGCGCGGCGCGCTCCTTGAGCGGAGGCAGCCGGACGTCCTGCGGCGAGTTCACGGCGAAGATGGGAGTCGTGAACAGGAGGAGGGCGACGAGCCCCACCCGCCACCGTCCCCCGCGAAGGAGGACGGACGCGGACGGCCCCGAGGCGTCGGACGCGGAGCGCCTCATAGGGCCTTTTGCTCCTTCAAGATCTTCCAGACCGTGACGCCGTAGAGCAGGACCCCCAGCAGGACCAGAGGGACGCCCACGGCCGTGGAGATGACGAAGGTCAAGGGCGTCCAATAGAAGAGGGCGAACAGTTGGATGAGCAGCCCCGCCAGGACGAAGAGGGCCGCCACGCGGATGCGCTTGTCGTGGCTCATGGACGCGGCCGCTCCGGCAGCCAGAAGTTCTGGGCCTTCACGCCCTCCAGGTCGTGCGCGAGGTCATGGCAGCTCAGGCACGAGCGGGCCCCGCTCTGGAGCTCCGCCTGGAGCTCCCGGTGCGGCCCGGCCTCCAGGTAGCCGCGCGCATCGTTGTGGCAGTGGAGGCAGTTGTAATTGGGATACGGCTGATAGAGCCGGGGCTCCGGGGGGATGGTCCCGAAGTAGTGGACCCAGACGTGCCTCAGGCCGTTGAGCTTGGCCTTCGCGTCCCCGAAGAGCGCGTAGTCCGTGTGGCAGGAGAAGCAGGTGGAGTCGCGGTTGATGAGCCGCTTCTGGTAGTGGACCGCGGCCAGGGCGTTGGGGTTGTCCACGAACAGGCTCTGCCCGTAGCGCTCCATCTCGTGGCAACCCATGCAGAACTGGGTCTGGCTCGATTCGCGCACGCCCACCGCGACCCCGGCACCGCTGACGGCCAGCGGGAGGATGGCCAGTCCTCCGAGCAGCACCAGGCGTCCCAGCCCGTTCGCGGTGAGGTGGCCAGCGGCATGGGCAATCATCCCCACGAGCACGGCCACCGCGCTGACAATCACAATCATGAGGGTGGGCAGTGGAGCCTCCATGGAGTCTGGGTCGTGACAACCGTGCAGTGAGGCGATTCAGGAGCGCTGGGGGACCCGGAGGGCCGCCGCAACGGCGTCTCGCGCTAGCGGGAGGGCTCCCCGGCGGAGGGCGGAAGGGGGATGGGCTCCACCTGCGCTGTCTGCCCGTCCACGCGCAGGTCCAGGGACTGCTGGCCCGCCGGCGAGGCGTACCGCAGCCACCAGGACGCCTCCCCTTGCTTCGCCATCACCAGCTCCAGGGCCTGGTCCTGGCTCCGCGCGAACGCGGCCCCCAGCCTCACCGCCTCCTGATAGCCCACGGTGAGCGCCACCGAGGTGGGAGGTGGAGGCAGCGGGGGCGAGGGATCCGCACGCGTCTGCATCGAGGACCCCGCGCACCCCGCGGCGCTGAGGGCGGCGAGCAGGACGGCGCGGCGCAGGGAGAGCGAAGAGGTCATGGTCGCTGGCTCGAACGGAGGGGAGGAATGAAACCTGTCCGGCCTTCGACACTGCATGCCCCGTACCGGAGTGGACTCGTGCCCTCCGTGGAGGTGGGCCCGGGCGCGGGTGCGCATCCCGCCTGGGTGTCCCGGCGCAAACCTTGCGCGAGCCGGCGGCATCCCGCGCATTCCTTGCGGCGCGCGGAACCCGGCCTGCCCCGGCCGCACACTCTGTCTGGCCGTGAGGGGGGCGGCGGCGCGCGGCTTGAGTCCACCCCGCGCGCGGGGTAGCCACGTCCCGTCACGTCTCCCTGGAGCCCTCCATGAAGCCCCTGCTGCTGGCCGCGGTCCTCGCCGCCGCGCCCGCCACCCCGCAGAAGTCCCCGGCGCCTGACGCCGGCCTCACGCAGGCCGCGCAGCCCTCCCTCACCGTGCCCGGAGGGAAGTTCCTCCGCGCCCGCTCCGGCAACACCGCCGTGGCCCAGATGTTCGCGCCGGGCATCGCGGAGCTGTCACTGGCGGAGAAGCGCGTGGCGTGGTCCCTGACGCTCGCGGCGCACGCGGGCGAGGACATCGCGTTGGATCAGCTCGGTTGGAAGCTGGTGCCGACGAAGCAGCTGCTGGAGGGCGTCTGGCTCTTCGGCCGCGACGCGCAGAGCTCCGCGTCCGGCTTCGACGCGAAGCTGGCGGACTACCTGCTGCGCTTCTACGGACACGGCGGCAACCACGACAGCACCACCGGCCAGAAGTTCGTCCCGGCCTTCACCGCGGAACAGCTCGCGGCCGGCGCTTCCCGCGCACTCAAGGCCGGCGCGCCCTGGACGGTGAAGGACGACGCCGCGCTCCAGGCCTGGCTCCAGGAGCTGACGCCCACCCTCTTCGACGCGGCCTTCGAGCCGCAGCTCACCTCCAAGGCCCCACCGCCGGGACAGGACCTCCTCACCGCGTCCTCCAACACGGCCTATGGCCCCGGCGTGACGGAGAAGGACCTGGTGGGCTTCAAGGAGAAGTACCCGCTCAACTCGCGCGTGGTGAAGCAGGACGGCAAGCTGGTGGAGCAGGTGTTCCGCGCGGGCACGCCGGACGGCAAGGTGAAGCCGGGGCTGTACGCGAAGGAACTCTCGCGCGTCATCGCGCACCTCCAGGAGGCGATGAAGTCCGCCGAGCCCGCGCACAAGGCCGCGCTGGGCAAGCTGGTGCGCTACTTCCAGACGGGCAGCCCCAAGGACTGGGACGCGTACAACATCGCGTGGCTCAAGGTGGACCCGAAGGTGGACGCCAACCTGGGCTTCATCGAGACCTACGTCGACCCGCGCGGCCACAAGGGACAGTGGGAAGGGCTGGTCAACTACCGCGACACGGCGGAGAACCAGATCATGGTGCTCATGGGCCAGAAGGCCCAGTACTTCGAGGACCGGCTGCCCTGGCCGCAGAAGTACCGCCGCAAGAAGGTCTCGCCGCCGGTGGCCAAGGCCATCAACCTCATCACGTCCAACCCGGAGCCGCCCGCGGGCATCAACCTGCCCAACGAGCAGCACATCCGGGAGAAGTACGGCAGCAAGAGCGTGATGATCACCAACGTCATGGACGCCGCCTCCGCCGTGACGCGGCTGCCCCTGGCGCTGGAGTTCTCCCGCACGGCGGAGGACCGCGAGCAGGCCCAGAAGTACTCCGTCACCGCGCGCAAGTGGCTGGTGGCCTTCCACGAAGTGCTGGGCCACGCCTCCGGCCAGGTGGATCCGAAGTTGAAGGGCCAGTCCCCGTCCGTCTTCCTCAAGGAGTACGACAACACGCTGGAGGAGGCGCGCGCGGACCTGGTCGCGCTGTGGCACGCGTTCGACCCGGCGCTCGCGGAGCTGTCGCCGGACCACGAGGCCATCGCCCGGCAGATGTACCGGGACTTCCTGGTGGAGGGGCTCACCAACCTGCGCCGCGTGGAGACGGGCAACGCCTTCGAGGAGGACCACCAGCGCGGCCACCACATGACGGTGACGTTCCTGGAGGAGAAGGGCGCGGTGAAGCAGGTGACGGAGAATGGCCGCACCTACCTGGTGATTCCGGACTACGCGAAGATGCGCGAGGCCGTGGGCGAGCTGCTCTCCAAGCTGATGGTCATCAAGGCCACCGGCGACTACGAGGGCATCCGCACGCTGGTGCAGGAGAAGGGCATCCACTTCGACCCGAAGCTGCGCGACGAGGTCGCCCGCCGGGTGAAGGCCGTGGACGTGCCCACGGTGCTGCTGCTCAATTCGCCGCGCGTGGTGCCGGTGCTGGACGCGAAGGGGGCGGTGGTGGACCTGAAGGAGGACACCACCCAGGCCTTCGTGGATCAGCACCTGGAGCGCAGCCTGCTGGGCCGGCTGTCCCCCGCGGAGGCCAGCCGTGTCGCCGCGCGGGTGGCGGGCTCGCCGGACGGGGTGCGCGAGGCCTTCAGGGAACTGGGGCCGGAAACGGCTCCGGCGCCGACCCCCGCGAAGAAGGGTGCGGCGCCGGTGAAGTCCACGCCCTGAGCGGGGCTCAGGGGCCGTCAGTGGTTGGACGGCGTGTCGGTGTCCGTGATGGGCGTGCCGGACTCCGTGGTGAGCACGACATGCTGGGAGCCCGGCTGGATGGGGCCTCCCGGCGAGGCCGGGTCGCCCATCCGTCCGTTGGGCCGGCCGTAGTCGCGCTCGTAGATGCGCACCACGGAGAGGAAGAAGGCGACGATGAGGGGCCCCAGCAGCAGGCCCACCGCGCCGAACGCCGCCAGGCCGCCCAAGAGGGCGAAGAAGACGATGGCGCCGTGCTGGTTCATGCCCTTCCGGGCCAGCAGCGGCTTGACGACGTTGTCCACGAGCCCCACCACGACGACGCCCCAGATGGCCAGGAAGAGGGCCGCCCACGGGTGGCCGCTGAGGAACATCAGGCCCGCCGCGAAGAGCACCACCACCGCGGCGCCCACGGCGGGGATGAGGGCGAGGAAGAACGTGAGGCCCGCGAAGAACAGCGGCGCGGGCACCCCCACGATGAGGAAGCCGATGAGCGCGACCGCGGCCTGGACGCCCGCGGTGGCGATGGTGGAGACGAGCACCGACACGGAGGTGCTCTTGAACTCGCGCAAGAGCTCCCGCGTCTGTCCGCGCCTGAGCGGCGACACGCTCTCGATCCACTGCACCAGCCGCGCGCCGTCGGTGAGGAAGAAGAAGAGGGCGATGAGCATCATCGTCAGCTGGAGGATGATGGTGCCCGTGGCGGCCACTGCTCCCGTCACGGCCTTGGCGGCGGTGCCCCCTTGGGTCGTCATCTGCTCCTGGAGCTTCTGGTCCAGTTCGGCCTGCTCCAGCGGGAGCCGCTCAATCAGCTTGCTCACCGGGCCCTGGATGCCGCTGGGGAGCTTCTCCACCAGGCCCGTCATCCCGTCCTTCTGCACGGCCCCCGTCACGAAGCGCGCGCCCTCGGACACCTCCGCGACGACGAAGGCTGTGAGGCCGCCCAGGGGCAGCAGCAGGGCCAGCAGGATGCCGCTGACGATGAGCCCGGAGGACACGTTGCCGTGGCCGCGCAGCCGCTTCTTCAGCCGGGTGTGCAGTCCGTAGAAGGTGCCCGCCAGCACCGCCGCCAGGAAGAACGCCTCCGCGAAGGGCCGGATGACCAGGCACAACAGGACGATGGACAGCAGGATGAGACCCACGAAGACGCGTCGCGCTACCTGATCGGAGGCCATGGCCTTGCCAAGTTAGGGAGCCGGACCTGTCGGCGGGAGCCTGCCCGGCCGGATTGTCCCCAGAACATTCCCCTCGGCCCGGCAGCCTGCCTGCTCACGGGGCTTGGGAGCGGCGGAGGGGGCGCTAGAGTGCGCGCATGCCGCCCTTCGACTCCGCCCGCTTCACGCTCTGGCTTCCGCAGCTCCTGTGCGCCGCCTTCCTGGCCATCCTCTTCCTGCAGTCCGGCCTGGACAAGGTCGTGGACTGGAAGGGGAACCTGGGGTGGCTGACCGGCCACTTCTCCAAGTCGCCCCTGAAGGGCGTGGTGACGCCGATGCTGGCGGTCATCACCCTGATGGAGCTGGCGGCCGGTGCGCTGAGCGGGGCGGGCGCGGTGGCGCTGCTGGTGAACGGCAACCCGTTCTTCGCGTACCTGGGCGCGGTGCTCTCCGCGGTGTCGCTGCTGGCGCTCTTCTTCGGTCAGCGCATGGCGAAGGAGTACGCGGGCGCGGCGGTGCTGGTGCCGTACTTCATCGTCGCGCTCGCGGGCGTGTACCTGCTGCGGCTGGCGTGAGGCCGGCCCTTTAGAGCACCTTGCGCGAAGGCATGATGGCGTTGGCGGACAGCAGGCCCGCCGCCAGCGCCACCGCGACCATCAGCATGGAGAAGGCCGTGTCCACGCCGGCCACCACGTCGCGCTCCAGCAGCGACGCGAGGCTGCGGAAGCCCACGCTGCCGGGGACGAGCAGCATCAGCCCCGGCACCACGGTAGTGACGGCGGGCCGGTTGCGCAGCCTCGCCAGCGCGTTGCTCCCGATGCCCAGCAGCAGCGCGCCCGCGAAGGCGCCCAGCTGAGGCCCCAGCAGCAGCGCTCCCAGCCGCGCGCCCATGAACGCGGCGGCGCCGGCCAGGGCAATCCAGCCCCAGTCGCGCGGCCGGGCGCGGAAGAGCACCGCGATGGCGAAGCCCGCCACCACGAGCGCGGCGATGGCGACCCCCGGGGGGAGCACCGCGGGCAGGGCCGGCGTGGGCATGGGCACGGGAGGCAGCACCGTGGCCACGCGGCTGCCCAGGGCCGCGCCGAAGCCCAGCTGGAGGAAGATGAGCGCGGCGTGGGTGAGGCGCGACGTGCCGGAGATGAGGTTGCGCGTGGCCACCTCGTTGACGGCGATGGTGAGCGTGAGGCCGGGCAACAGGACGATGAGGCCCGCGAGCGTGGCCACCTCGCCGTGCAGCGGGCCGAAGAAGTGGGCCGCGAGCCCCGCGAACGCGGCGGACAGCACGGCCGCCACGGGCTCCAGCACGCGGGCGGTGGTCGGCTGCTTGCGGGTCAGCAGGTCCAGCGCGCCAATGGCCAGGCTGCTGACGCCGGCGACGCCCATCTCCTTCCAGCCGCCGCCGAACAGCAGCGCCGCGGAAGCGCCCGCCAGCATCCAGCAGAGCAGCTGCAGGGCGGGGCCGTAGCGCGGAGGCCGGGCGAGGATGTCCTCCACGCGGCGCGCGCCCACCGCGGGCGTGAGGCGCCCGTGGATGACGTCGTCCGCGAGCATGTCCAGGAGGATGAGGCGCTCCAGGTCCATGTCGCCGGGCTCCACGCGGATGAGGCTGGTGCGCAGGTCCTCGGGCGGGCCGAAGGAGGCGAAGATGGAGGTGGGCGTGGAGAAGAAGCGGGCCTCCAGGCCCAGCCGCTCGCTCACCTTCATCATCAGGCCCTCCAGGCGGTGGGCGGGCGTGCCGTGCCGGTGCAGGGCGTGGCCCAGGCGCAGCACGAAGGCCACCGC
>NZ_RAWR01000091.1:0-37346 GCF_003986945.1 Corallococcus sp. AB018
GGTCACACCCGTTCCCATCCCGAACACGGAAGTTAAGCCCTCCAGAGCCGATGGTACTCCGCGGGAAACCGCGTGGGAGAGTAGGTCGCTGCCGGATTCTTTTTGAAAGCCCCTGGTGCCGCAAGGCGCCAGGGGCTTTGTCTTTGCGGGCTTGTGTCACGGGCCGCCGCACCTGGCTTGAGCGCTGAGACGCGCTCGCCAGGGGTTCCTGGTGCCCGTGCGCGTGGCTCGATTTTGCCCGGCGTGTGCCGCAGCCTGCGCTCGCGGTAGGCGATTCTGGAGTGACGCGGGATGGCAGGTGGGTCAGTTTTGGAGCGAGGGGAGGCCAAGTTCTCGGATTCGTTGGGGAATCACGTCATCTTGGATGTTTGACCGCCGTTCTCACTGGATCTAGAGTCACTGCTCCCCCCGGTCTGCGCACCGCCTGCTGCGGTTCGTACTCGCCGGCGCCGGGCAGCCCCGCGAGATGAAGAAGCCGACCTTCTTTGGGAAGTACCTGCTCCTTGAGCGCGTCAACGTCGGCGGTATGGCCGAGGTCTTCATCGCGAAGGCTTTTGGCGTCGAAGGCTTTGAGCGCATCCTGGCCATCAAGAAGATCCTTCCGACGATGGCGGAGGATGACGAGTTCATCACGATGTTCATCGACGAGGCGCGGATCAGCGTTCAGCTGAACCACGCCAACATCGTGCACATCCACGAGCTCGGGAAGCACGAGGAGACGTACTTCATCGCCATGGAGTACGTGGCGGGCCGTGATGTCCGCACGCTCCTGGAGCGCTACCGTCGTCGCAAGGAGATCATGCCCACCGCACAGGCGGTGTTCATCGTCTCCAAGATGTGTGAGGGCCTGGACTACGCGCACCGCAAGAAGGACGCGCGCGGCCAGGACCTCCACATCATCCACCGCGACGTCTCTCCGCAGAACATCCTCGTCTCGTACGAAGGCGAGGTGAAGATCATCGACTTTGGCATCGCCAAGGCCGCCAACCGTTCGCAGAAGACGCAGGCCGGCATCCTCAAGGGGAAGTTCGGCTACATGAGCCCGGAGCAGGTCCGGGGCATGCCCATCGACCGGCGCAGCGACATCTTCGCGGTCGGCGTACTGCTCTACGAGATGCTCACGGGCGAGAAGCTCTTCGTGGGCGAGTCCGACTTCTCCACGCTGGAGAAGGTGCGCAACGCGGACATCCCGCTGCCGCGCGAGTTCAACCCGAACATCTCCGCGGGTCTGGAGAAGGTCGTCCTCAAGGCGCTCGCGCGCGAGCCCGAGGACCGCTACCAGTGGGCTTCGGACCTCCAGGAGGACCTGATGCGCTTCCTCCTCGCGGGGGACGCCATCTACTCGTCGAAGCACCTGTCCGGCTTCATGAAGGAGGCCTTCGCCGAGGACATGCTCCGCGAGGCGGAGAAGATGGAGCGCTATGCCTCCGTTGAGCGCCCGGACCAGATCGAGCACTCGGGTGTGACGCTGCCTCCTCCAGTGGCCGCGCCCCCCCGCGCGACCTCCCAGAAGAGGTCGCCAGCGCCTTCGGCCACCGGTTCTCCGGTGGGTCGCGCCTCCACTGCGCCCGCACAGCCCGCGCCTGGCTACATCCCGCCGCCCAGCGCTGAAGAGCTGGCGGAGATGGATGGCGCCGCGGACAAGACGCAGATTGTCGACTCCACGCACACGTTCCGCGCCCCGGAGACGCGGATCGCGGACAGCAGCGTCGTCGTGGACGACAGCATCACCGGCCGTTCGGAAAACCCCATCGACCGGGCCGGGCACCACACGAGCGCGTCTCCCTACGCCCAGGACGAAGGAAGAGGCGGCAAGGGCAAGAGCGGTCCCAAGTCCCAGGTCATCATCGGGGATGAGGGCGGAGAGGCCTACGCGGGCGCGACCATGATTGGTCCGGCTCCGACGGCGCCGCCTTCGCGCTCCCGTGGTGGCTCGGCGGCTCCCGTGCTGGATCCCGAGGAAGAGGAGACCACGGGCAACATCACCGTCCCGGTGGGCTCCCGCCACAACGGCCTGCGCGCTCAGGCGGCCGAGGAAGACCCGGACGGCGCCTACGACGACCAGGGCGACGAGTACGAGGGTGACGGCCAGGAGGACTACGGAGACGAAGGGCAGGACGCGGAAGAGCCGCCCTACGACGACGAGGCCGACGGTCCGGCGACCATCCCCCAGAAGGCTTCCAAGATGGCGAAGCCGGCCCCGGCCGCCAAGGTCCAGAAGGCCAAGGCGCCCGCTGGACCGAAGAAGCCTCTGCCCAAGCCCGCCATCATCGGCATGGCCGCGGGCGCGGCCCTGCTGCTCCTGGTCGCGGTGATTTTCGTGGTCCGCGGCTCGTCCACGGGCTCCGTGAACTTCGTCGCGCCCGTGGGTGCCACCGTCCTCGTGGACGGTGAGGCCGTGAACGCCAACCAGGTCATCGAGCTGTCCGCGGGCATCCACAACGTGACCGCCTCGGCTCCGGGCTATCAGCCCGTGACGCAGCAGATCGAGGTCACCGCCGGACAGGCGGCGGCCCCCATCCTCCTCAGCCTGAAGGCGGCGGATGCTCCGACTCCGAAGCCTCCAGAACCCAAGCCTCCAGAGATCAAGGATCCGCCGCCTGCTACGCCGCCGGTGGTGGTGGACAATACGCCGCCCACGACGCCGGAGACGCCCCCGGAGAAGCCCGTCGAGCCTCCCGCGCCGAAGACGTTCACCGCCCTGTTCGAAGGACAGGAGGGCGCGGAGATCACCGTCGACGGCAAGTCGCTGGGCAAGCTGCCCGGCGCGAAGCTCGGCGACCTGGAGATGGGCAAGAAGTACACGTTCACGGCGAAGCGCGCGGGCTTCAAGCCGTTCTCCGGCGACTTCACGTCCAGCGGGGACACCGAGGTGCGCGTCGCCGTGGACATGGTGGAGGAAGCGCCGCCGCCCGAGCCCAAGCCGAAGCCCCCGCCTCCGGAGCCGAAGCCCAAGCCTCCTCCCGTGGCCGTGACGCCGACCCCGAAGCCTCCTCCGGAGCCGAAGCCGAAGCCCGCCGCTGCCGCGATGGGCAAGTTCGCCTGCAGCACGTCGCCGACGGGCGCTCAAATCTGGGTGGATGGGAAGAACACGGGTCGCTTGAGCCCCGTGACGCTGGGCAATCCGCTTTCACTGCCGGTGGGCAAGCACAAGGTCGTCTTCAAGCTCAACGGCAAGTCGACCAAGCCCCAGGTGGTGGTCGTCGAGGCGGAGGGCGTGGCCAAGCTCATCAACGTCCCGGTGAATTGAACGGACGCACTGCGCCATGGGGCATCTTGTGCCCCTGGCGATTGTTGAGCAGGGATGTCAGGGGGCAGGCTATGACGCCTCGCCCACGACGCTCCTTACGTTGAGGTGATGTGTTCATGAGCACGACGTCCACTCGAGGCAAGCCCGACGCTGGCCCCGCGCAGCAGCCTTTCACCTATCCTCTTCGCCAGGAGTTCGTGGAGCCCGACTGGCGGCGCATCCCGGGCTACAAGGACGTCACCGCGGCGGAGTGGGAGAGCTCGGTGTGGCAGCGCAAGCACACCGTGAAGAACCTGCGCGAGCTGCGGGCGACGCTCGGGGCGCTGCTGCCGGACGACCTGGCCGCGAGCATGGAGTTGGACCAGAAGGAGCGGGCGACGATGTCCATCCTCGTCCCGCCCCAGATGCTCAACACCATGAACCTGGAGGACCTGTGGAACGACCCGGTCCGCAAGTACATGTTGCCGGCGCTCGCCGACCGCCGCACGGACTGGGCCAACCACCCGCGCGCCAGCCGTGACAGCCTCCACGAGGCGGACATGTGGGTCGTCGAGGGCCTGACGCACCGCTATCCGACGAAGGTGCTGGCGGAGATGCTGCCCACGTGCCCGCAGTACTGCGG
Organism: Corallococcus sp. AB018; assembly: GCF_003986945.1. NCBI lineage: Bacteria > Pseudomonadati > Myxococcota > Myxococcia > Myxococcales > Myxococcaceae > Corallococcus > Corallococcus sp. AB018. The sequence goes on from NZ_RAWR01000091.1 coordinate 3,873, forward strand.
CCACTGCACGCGCATGGACCTGGTGGGCAACGACGTCCCGCAGGTGTCCAAGCACAAGTTCGCGACGGGGCAGAAGGAGCGCTACGAGCAGATGCTGGACTATCTGCGCCGCACGCCCACCGTGCGCGACGTGGTGGTGTCCGGCGGCGACATCGCGAACCTGCCCATCCAGGCGCTGGAGCCGTTCGTCAGCGCGCTGATGGACATCCCGAACATCCGCGACATCCGCCTGGCGTCCAAGGGCCTCATGGCGCTGCCGCAGCACTTCCTCCAGGACAACGTCCTGGCCGGCCTGGACCGGTTGGCGAAGAAGGCCGTGGAGCGCGGCGTGGACCTGGCGATGCACACGCACGTGAACCACGCGCAGCAGCTCACGCCGCTGGTGGGCAAGGCGGTGCGCAAGCTGCTCGACATGGGCTTCCGCGACGTGCGCAACCAGGGCGTGCTCTTGCGCGGCGTGAACGACAGCCCGAAGGCGCTGCTGGACCTGTGCTTCACGCTGCTCGACCACGCGAAGATCCTGCCGTACTACTTCTACATGTGCGACATGATCCCCAACAGCGAGCACTGGCGGCTGTCGGTGGCGCAGGCGCAGAAGCTCCAGCACGACATCATGGGCTACATGCCGGGCTTCGCCACGCCGCGCATCGTCTGTGACGTGCCGTTCGTGGGGAAGCGGTGGATTCACCAGGTGGCGGAGTATGACCGCGAGCGCGGCATCTCCTACTGGACCAAGAACTACCGCACCAGCGTGGAAGCGAACGACGCCGACGCACTTGATCGGAAGTACGAGTACTTCGATCCCATCGACACGCTGCCGGAGTCCGGCCAGGCGTGGTGGCGGGATCAGCCCAAGGCGGCGTAATGGATTCCTCCGTGGGCGCCATCGCGCCCCAGTCGTCCCCCCGTCCCTCGCTCAGTGCCGAGGGGCGGGCCCGGTTGTTTCCCTCCGTGATCGACGCGGAGTGGACGGACTGGCGCTGGCAGCAGCGTCACTCGGTGCGCAACCTGGAGCAACTGGAGCGCTACGTGCGCCTGACCCCGGATGAGCGCGCCGGGGTGCAGGAGACGTCCTCGCTGTTCCGGATGGGCATCAGCCCTTACTACCTGTCCCTCATCGATCCGGAGCACGCGTTGTGCCCCGTGCGCATGCAGTCCATTCCGGTGCGCGCGGAGGCCCGGGTGCGGCCCGGGGAGCTGGAGGATCCGCTCGGCGAGGACAAGACGCGCCCGGAGGAGTGCATCGTCCACAAGTATCCGGACCGGGTGCTGTTCCTGGCCCTGGATACGTGTTCGGTCTACTGCCGCCATTGCACGCGGCGGCGCATCACCAAGGGCGGTGAGGCGGAGCTCACCAAGGACCAGATGCGCCGGGGCATCGACTATGTGCGCAACCACCCCGAGGTGCGCGACGTGCTCATCTCCGGGGGCGACCCGTTCCTGCTGAGCGAGGAGCGGCTGGAGTCGCTGCTCGCGCCGCTGAGCGAGATTCCGCACGTGGAGATGATCCGCATCGGGACGCGGGTGCCGGTGGTGCTGCCCATGCGTGTCACGGACTCGCTGGCGCGCCTGCTGCGCCGCTACGCGCCCGTCTACGTCATCACCCACTTCAACCACCCCAAGGAAGTGACGCCGGAAGCGCGCGAGGCGTGCGAGCGGCTGGTGGACCATGGCGTGCCGGTGGAGAACCAGGCGGTGCTGATGCGTCAGCTCAACTCGGATGCGCGCATCATCAAGGAGCTGTCGCACGTGCTCCTGCGCAGCCGCGTGCGCCCGTACTACCTGCACCAGATGGACGTCGCGGAAGGCTGCGAGCACCTGCGCACGCCCATCGCCAAGGGGCTGGAGATCCTCCAGCAGCTTCGCGGGCACACCAGCGGGCTCGCGGTGCCGCACCTCGCGGTGGACCTGCCGGGTGGGGGAGGGAAGGTCACCCTCCAGCCCGACTACGTCATCGAGCGCGGCGAGCGGGAGACCCTGTTCCGCAATTACAAGGGCCAGACCTACGCGTACCCGGAGCCGGAGGAGACCGACTGCTCCTGCCCGTACGACGAGGTGTGGCAGGCGCGGTCGCGGGGGCTGGGCTTCCGAGGCCGCTGAGGGCCCCGGAGGATGCCGGGCGCCGCGGGGCTACTTGCGGCGCTTGGAGGCCTTCCGGCTCATGCCCTTCGCCGTGCCGGCGCTGTCGCCAATCTCCACGGTCGGCGCACCCGCTGTGCTGTCCAGGCTGCCGTCGACGTCGACGGAGGGCTCCGCGCCGTCCGCGGACTCCATCTCCACGGGGTCCGAGTCGCTGAAGCCCTGCTGGATGTGGACCTCGCCGTCGCCCTTGCGCTTTTTCGCCTCGGCTTCCTTCTCGGCCTTGGCCTTGTCGTCGAGCCGCTTGGCCTCGTTGGCGACGCGCTGATTGTCCTCGGGTTTCATCCGGGCCGTGAAGCTGGCGAACTCCTTCGCGGAGACGCCGTGCTTCTCCATGACCTTGGCGGATTCCTTCTGCTGGTCGCGGATGGCCTGGCCTCGCTCGGCGTTGCTCATCTCCGAGGGCTTCCGGTTGCCGTGCTCCTCGTTCACCTTCGCCTGGGCCGCGAACTCATCGCGCTGGATGGCCGCCACCTTCTCCGGCGTCAGGCCTTCCTCCTCCGCGAGGGCAGGGGGCGCCAGGACGAGCGACGAGGCAGCGAGCATCAACGAGAGACGGGTGGTCATGGGGAAGCTCCTCAATCCGACCCATCATAGGCACGGAGTCAGAGCCAGCGCATGGCCGGTTCTTCAGGGCGCCTGACACCGCGTGCAGCCGTCGTTCGCGCCCGCGCACTGCTCGCGGGCCCTGGCGCAGCGCGGCGGGAGGTCGTCCCGGTCCCCCTGTTGCTCCACGAGGCCGCAGAGCTCCTTCGCCGTGGCGCACGTCCGTGTGGAGACGTCGCACTGCTCGGCGCAGGTCAGGTCGTCACCCTGCTCGCGGGCGCGGAGCTCGTCGAGGCGTGCCTCGATGCCGTCGATGGTCGCGTCGTCGTCTCCGGCCACCCGGGTGTCCACGTGCTTCGCGCAGCCTGCCAGCGCGATTCCCGCGATGAGGAGGGCCAGCCATGACCGGATCGCTCGCATGGGCCTACCCATACGCGCCCGCTCGTGGCTGCGTCCAGTCAGCGGCGTTCCGGGGAGCGCATGCGGCGCTCGGGGCGGGGCTCCGGTTCAGGGGGACGGCTCCAGTAGAGCCAGGCCGTCAGGGCCAGGAGCGCGGCCACGGCCAGCCTCCTCAGCCATTCCTCCCGCGCTCGTCCGGGCGAGTTCGCGTCGGCCTGGGCGGCCTTGTCCAACGCGGCTTCCACTTCCGGCCCCAGGGCATGCATCCGCCTGCACAGCCAGGCCACGGGCGCGAGCGGCACCGGCACGGGCGCGGTGTCCTTCTCCACGGCCATGGCCAGCATGCGCTCCCAGGCGGTGGCTTCCTCCGGGCTCTCCGGGGACCTCGCGGGCTGGCCCAGTTGACGGGCCAGGGCCACCGCCGAGCGGAGCAGCAGCACCGAGAAGGCGTCGCTTGAAATCCCGTACCAGGCCGCGCACTCCGCCTGGGGGCGGCGCTCCACGAGCCGGCGGACCAACACGGCGGCCGTGCGGGGCTCCAGCGCGCGGAGGGCCTCGGAGAGGGCCTCGGGGGACAGGCGGGCGACGTCGGGGACGGAGGCAGTCACTGGGCCCCATTCTGCGGCATCCGCCTGGGGTTTTCGCGGGCTCCTACCGGGGAGAGGTCCTGGCGCCCGGCCGATTTCTTGAGGCGGATCGCTCCGCCCCTAGACTGTTGGACCATGTTGCAACGTGTGGCACTGCTGCTGCTCCTGCTCGCGTCATCGCGGGCGTTCGCCGTGGAGACGATGCGCATTGCCATGGACGACCCCGGCGACGAGGTCCGCGTGAGCGGCCGGGGCCTGGGCTTCGGCCCGGATGCCGAGGACGGCACCTTCGTCTCCGTCACCGCGGGCCAGGCCACCGTGCGCCGCCGCAACGGCAAGCTGGAGGTCAACGGGGCTCCCGTCATCGGGGACGCCATCCGCTTCCGTGGCGGCCTGGAGGCCACCGACGCGGGCGGTCCCGGCAACGAACCCCTGAAGGCGGGCAGTGCGCAGGTTCGCGGCGACGTCGTCGTGCGCGTCTTCAAGAACAGCCTCCAGCTCATCAACGTCATCCCCCTGGAGGACTACCTCGCGGCGGTGCTCGGCAGCGAGATGCCCGTGTCCTTCCCCCTGGAGGCGCTCAAGGCCCAGGCCGTGGCCGCGCGGACGTACGCGCTGCAGAAGAAGCTGGACGCGTATGGCGCCGCCTTCCACATGGGCAGCAGCGTGCTCCACCAGGTGTACGGCGGCGTGAACCGCGAGGACGCCAAGACTCGCGCCGCCGTGGAGGCCACCCGGGGTGAGGTGCTCACGTACGACCTGGCCCCCATCGAGGCGTACTTCCATGCCTCCTGCGGCGGGCGCACCGAGTCCGGGCAGGACGCCCTCCAGCGGAACCTGCCGTACCTGCAGCCCGTTGACTGCCCCTGCGGCAAGCTGCCTGCCAGCCGCTGGACCGCGACCCTCTCCGAGGCGGAGCTGCGCGGCGCGCTGAAGGCCACACCGGGCGGCATGCGCGTCACCGGCCGCACGCCCACGCACCGGGTGACCCGCGTGACGATGTCGGATGGCACCGCGGTGGACGGCGTGTCGTTCCGCCGCAAGCTGGGCTACACGCGTCTCAAGAGCCTGGACTTCGACGTGGAAGCCTCCGGCAAGAACTACGTGTTCACCGGACGTGGCTTCGGCCACGGGGCGGGGCTGTGCCAGTGGGGCGCCAAGGCCCTCGCCGACCAGGGCAAGGCGTACCGGGAAATCCTTTCCCACTACTACCCGGGCGCCGAGTTCCAGCAGCTCTACTGACGCCCTCGCCGGTTCCGTGAGGGCGCGGGGGCTGCTACAAGCGCCAACCCCGTGTCGTCCCTCCTCTCCGACTACGATTTCGAGCTCCCCGAGGCGCAGATCGCCCAGGCCCCGCTGCCCAACAGGGACGCGTCGCGCCTGATGGTCGTCAGCCGCGCCACCGGCGCCTGGAGCCACCAGCACTTCACCGACCTCGCGGACCTGCTGCGTGAAGGTGACCTGCTCGTCCTCAACGACGCGCGCGTCATCCCCGCGCGCCTGCTGGGCCAGAAGAGCGGCACCGGCGGCCGTGTGGAGCTGCTGGTCGTCCGCCCCGCCGCCACGGCCACGCTCACCTCCGCCGCGCTCGGTGGGGCTCCTGAGTCGCTCGAGTGGGTCTGCCTGGGCCAGGCGTCCAAGGGGCTCAAGCCCGGCCAGTCCGTAACCTTCGCCGGGGGCCTGTCCGCCGAAGTCCTGGAGGCCCTGGGGGGAGGGGAGTACCGGGTGCGCTTCCATGCGGCGCCGGGCGCCTCGCTCGCCAGCCTCCTGGACGCGGCGGGCCGGCTGCCCCTGCCTCCGTACATCACCCGTGAGCCCGAGGCCGCGGACGCCGAGCGCTACCAGACCGTGTACGCCCGCGCGTCCGGCGCCGTGGCCGCACCCACCGCCGGCCTGCACTTCACCGAGGACGTCTTCGCGAAGCTCGCGGCGAAGGGCGTGCGGCGCGTGGAGGTGACGCTCGATGTGGGGCCCGGCACCTTCCTCCCCGTGCGCGAGGAGGTGCTGGACAAGCACCACATGCACCCGGAGCGCTTCACCGTGCCGGAGGCCACCGCCGCCGCCGTGAACGCCGCGAAGGCGGAGGGGCGCCGCGTGGTCGCCGTGGGCACCACCGTGGTGCGCACGCTGGAGTCCGCCACCGACCCGGACACGGGCAGGCTGCGCGTGGGCCCCGGCGAGACGGCGATGTTCATCCGGCCCGGCTATGCCTTCCGCCAGGTGGACGTGCTCCTCACGAACTTCCACCTGCCGCGCTCCACGCTGGTGATGCTGGTGAGCGCGCTCCTGGGCCGGGAGCGCACGCTCGCCGCGTACCAGGAGGCCGTGCGCGCGGGCTACCGGTTCTTCAGTTACGGCGATGCCATGTTGGTGAAGGAGTGAGTGCCGTGGTCGACGAGCAGCGCAAGGAGAAGGGCGATACCCGCGTGCCCCCGGGGCTGGTGCGCTTCGAGCTGTTGCACGAGGACGCCAGCGGCACCAAGGCGCGCCGCGGCCGGCTGAACACGCCGCATGGCCCCATTGAAACGCCCATCTTCATGCCCGTGGGCACCGTGGGCAGCGTCAAGGGCGTGGGCCCGGACGACCTGAAGACCCTGGATGCGCAGATCATCCTGGGCAACACCTACCACCTGATGCTCCGCCCCGGAGAGCCGCTCGTCGGGGAGATGGGCGGCCTGCACCGCTTCATCTCCTGGGACCGGCCCATGCTCACCGACAGCGGCGGCTTCCAGGTGTTCAGCCTGTCGGAGAAGCGCAAGATCACCGAGGAGGGCGCCGCCTTCCAGTCGCACCTGGACGGCTCGCGGCACTTCCTGTCGCCGGAGCGCTCCATCGAAATCCAGGAGACGCTGGGCGCGGACGTCATCATGGCGTTCGACGAGTGCCCTCCGTCCACCGAGGACCGCGCCTACCTGGAGAAGTCCCTGGCGCGCACCACGCGCTGGCTGCACCGGTGCGTGAAGGCGTGGGGCCGCGAGCGCTCGTCGCTGTTCGGCATCGTACAGGGCGGCCTCCATGAAGACCTGCGCAAGCGCCACGCGGAGGAGATCTGCGCGGTGGACCTGCCCGGCTACGCCCTGGGGGGCTACTCCGTGGGCGAGGCGCCGGAGGCCATGCACGCGGGCGTGGCCTGGTCGGCGCCGCTGCTTCCCCGGGACAAGCCGCGCTACCTGATGGGCGTGGGCACGCCGCTGGACCTGGTGACGTGCGTGGAGCACGGCGTGGACATGTTCGACTGCGTGCTGCCTACACGGTGCGCTCGCAACGGCCTGCTCTTCACCTCGGAGGGCAAGCTGGTCATCCGCAACGCGGCCTATGCCAAGGACCCCCGGCCGGTGGACCCGGCGTGCTCCTGCTACACCTGCCGCACGTTCAGCCGGTCCTACCTGCGGCACCTGTTCGCGGCGGGAGAAATCCTGGCGATGCGGCTCAACACGCTGCACAACCTTCACTACTTCCTGGACCTGATGGCCCAGGTGCGCCGCGCCATCGCCGAGGACCGCTTCGCCACGTTCGCCCGGGACTTCCGGGCCAAGGCCGTGGCGCAGGAGGCCGAACGCAAAGGTGGTCGGTGAGCGGGCAGAGGGATTGCCGCGCTTCCGGCGTTCACTTGCTCACATGGGGCGCCCTTGCTAAGAGGCCACCCTTTCGGATGTTTTGACCCCACCCGTACGCCGGGTCGGGGCCGGTTTCCCGAGTCCTCCCTTCCAAACGACGAGGCAGTTCGTGGCTGACAGTTTCCTGATTCTCGCGCAGGCCGGGGCCGGTTCCCCCCTGGGGACCTTCGGCTTCCTCGCCGTGCTGGTGGCCATCATGTACTTCGTGATGATCCGCCCCCAGCAGAAGCAGCTCAAGGAGCACCGCAACCTGCTCGCGGGGCTGAAGAAGGGGGATGACGTCGTGACGTCCGGCGGCATCCTCGGACGCATCCACCAGGTGGACGACTCCACCGTGACGCTGGAAATCGCCAGCGGAGTGCGCGTGCGCGTGCTCAAGACGGCTGTCAGTGCGAAGGGAACCGTTCCGGTGGCGGGCGCCCCGGCGGCTGCCCCCGCTGAGAAGAAGGAGGAGAAGTAATGGACCGCGGCTGGTGGTGGAAGTTCGGAATGATCGTCGCGGTGACGCTGGGAACGATCTGGTTCCTCGTCCCGACGTACTACTCGCTGGTGGTCCTGGACCGCAACGAGCGCAACAACATCGCCGTGCTGGAGCAGCGGCTGCCCGCGTGGGCGCCCCCCGCGAAGTACCGCCTCAACCTGGGGCTGGACCTGCAGGGCGGCATCCACATGGTGATGCGGGTGGACACCAAGACGGCCCTGCAGAAGCGCACCGAGCGCCGCGGGACGCAGATCGCCACCTACGTCAACGACAAGAAGCTGGGTGAGGTGACGGCGGACACGGACCCGGAGCGGCTGCAGCTGGTGCTGACCGCGAAGGACCCGGGCACCATGGACGCCATCCAGAAGGAAGTGCTCGCCACCTTCACCGACTTCACCGTGGAGTCCCGCAACGGCGGCACGCTGGTGCTCAAGCCGGACGAGGGCCAGGTGAACCGCTTCCGCGACGAGGCCGTGGACCAGGCGATGCTCGTCATCCGCCGCCGCATCGACAAGTGGGGCGTGGCGGAAGTGGACGTGCGCAAGCTGGGCACGGACTCCATCCAGATTTCGCTGCCCGGCCGCAGCAACCCGGAGCAGGCCAAGGAGCTGGTGGGCACCACCGCGCAGCTGGAGTTCCGGATGGTGGACGACACCAACCCCCAGGTGTTCGCGCAGATGTACCAGCAGAACCCGCCCCCCGCGGAGAGCAAGATCACCCTGGTGGAGGACGAGGGCTTCCCTCAGCTGTCCTCGCCCAACCGCGAGGCCCTGCTGGCGTACGCGAAGGACAAGACGCCGGAGGGCCGCGACGTCGTCACCGAGTGCGTGGCGAACCCGGTGAAGAAGAACGACTGCATCGCGTACCGCAGCTACCTGCTGGACAAGAACGTTCCGCTCACCGGTGAGAGCCTGGCGGGCGCGGACGCGTCCGTCAGCCAGATGAACGAGCCGGAGGTGAACATCGCGTTCGACCCGGCCGGTTCGCGCGAGTTCGAGAAGCTGACCGAGGCCGCCGTGGGCCGCCGGATGGCCATCGTGCTGGACGACAACGTGCACACCGCCCCGCGCATCAACGAGAAGATCGGCGGCGGCCGCGCGCGCATCACCATGGGCCGCGCCAGCGGGCGCAGCTTCGAGGAGTGGCTGGGCGAGGCGCAGACGCTGGCGCTGGTGCTCAAGGCCGGTGCGCTGCCCGCGCCGGTGACGGTGGGCGAAATCCGTCAGGTGGGCGCGACGCTGGGGGACGAGCTCATCAAGAAGGGCAGCCTGGCCGCGCTGGTGGGCCTGGCGCTCGTCGTCGTCTTCATGGCGGTCTACTACCGCAAGTCCGGCCTCATCGCGGACGTGGCGCTGCTGCTCAACGGCCTGCTCATCCTGGCCGGCCTGGCGTTCTTCAACGCCACGCTGACGCTGCCGGGCATCGCGGGCTTCGTGCTCACGCTGGGCATCGCGGTGGACGCGAACGTGCTCATCAACGAGCGCATCCGCGAGGAGCTTTCAAACGGCAAGTCCGCGCGCGCCGCGGTGGACCAGGGCTACGACCGCGCCTTCTGGACCATCTTCGACGCGCACGTGACGACGCTGCTCGCGGGCTCCATCCTGTTCTTCACCGGTACGGGCCCGATCCGCGGCTTCGCCACCACGCTCATCGTGGGCCTGCTGGCGTCGCTGTTCACGTCCATCGTCGTGACGCGCGTCATCACGACCTACTTCGTCCACGGCCGCAACGCGCAGTCGGTGTCCGTCTAACGGGCCTCCAGCGCCTTCGGGAAATCCGCCATGCAGATTCTCAAGCACAAGACGAACATCGACTTCATCAGCAAGCGCAAGCCGGCGCTCTTCATCTCCACCCTCATCAACCTGGCCATCATCGTCGGTATCGCCGCGGTGGGGTTCAACTTCGGCGTGGACTTCGCCGGCGGCACGGTGGTGGAGCTGAAGTACAACACCTCCACCACCGCCGCGCAGGTCCGCGAGAAGGCCCAGGCCGGCGGTCTGCACGACGTCAGCGTCCAGGGCATCGGATCCGCGGATGAGAACTCCTTCCTCCTGCGGATGGGCGGCGTCACGCAGCTCACGGAGGAGAACGCCGAGCGTGCGAAGACGGCCATCCAGGGCCTGGGTGAGACGCGCAACGTCTACGCCGACATGGCGAACGGCATCGTGAACTTCCGCTCCGCGCAGCCCCTGTCCGTAGAGGCGGTGAAGAAGGCCGTGCAGGACGGCGCGGGCATCGGCGTGCAGGAGGTGCGCGACCTGGGCGCGAACCAGGGCGGCACCGGCTATGACTACCAGGTCGTCGCGAGCGGCATGGCGGACAAGGTGTACTCGGCGCTGAGCGCGGGCCTGGACAAGCCCGACTTCGAGCAGCGCCGCGTGGACTACGTGGGCCCGCAGGTGGGCAAGCAGCTGCGCAACCGCGGCATCATGGCGCTGGTGTACTCGATGCTCGCCATCCTCCTGTACGTGGCGTTCCGCTTCGACTTCAAGTTCGGCCCGGGCGCGCTCTTGTCCATGCTCCACGACGTGGTGATGGTGGCGGGCTACTACCTGGTGAGCCGGCGCGAGTTCAACCTCACGTCCATCGCCGCGCTGCTCACCGTGGTGGGTTACTCCGTCAACGACACCATCGTCATCTACGACCGCATCCGTGAGGACATGGTGAAGTACAAGGGCAAGCCGCTGCCGGAGATCATCAACATCGCCGTCAACGACACGCTGGGCCGCACCATCCTCACGTCCGGCGTGACGGCGCTGTCGCTCATCGGTCTGCTCATCTTCGGCGTGGGCGAAATCTTCGACTTCGCCATGGCGATGCTGGTGGGCATCCTCGTGGGCACCTACTCGTCCGTGTACATCGCCAGCCCGCTGGTCATCTGGCTGGACGAGCGCGCGCACGCCCGCGAGGGCCACTCCGGTGGCTCCAAGCAGGAGCCGAAGACGGCCTGAGCTGTCTGACGTCTTGATGCGACGAGGGCCCTCCTTCCCATGTGGAAGCGAGGGCCCTTCGCTTTTCAGAAGCGCGCGCCCAGCGTCAGCGACGCGTCCCTCGCGGCACCGCGCACTCGCCGTGCAGGTTGGGGGCAGGAAGGCAGGCGAGCGCGCGTCTGAACAGACGTGCAGGAGGGTGGTGTGAGTGGACGGGTTGGACTGCCTTGGTCGGACGTCTGAGGTACTGTCCTTCGCCATGCGGTGGTTGCTTCCAGATGTCGTCGAGCAGGAGGTCGGTTCGCTCGCGGGTGAACTGTCGCTGCACCCGTTGGCGGCGAGGGTGTTGCTCCACCGGGGCTACCGCACGCCGGAGGCGGCGTCGGCCTTCCTGTCGGACCGGCTGGCGGACCTGCCGGACCCGTTCCGGATGAAGGGCATGGGCCCCGCGGTGGAGCGCGTGCTGCGCGCGGTGCGGCTCAAGGAGAAGGTGACGCTCTACGGGGACTACGACGTGGACGGCGTGTCCTCCACGTCGCTCATGTACCTGTTCCTCAAGGAGCTGGGCGCCACGCCCTCCACGTACATCCCGCACCGGCTGGACGAAGGCTACGGCCTCAACCTGGGCGCGGTGGAGCGCATCGCGCAGGACGGCACGCGCCTGCTGGTGACGCTGGACTGCGGCATCACCTCCGTGGCGGAGATTGCCCGCGCGAAGGAGCTGGGCCTGGAGGTCGTGGTGGTGGACCACCACACGGTGCCGCCCACGCTGCCGCCCGCCACCGCGGTGCTCAACCCGCACCAGCCCGGCTGCGAGTACCCCACCAAGGTGCTGTGCGCCGCGGGCGTGGCCTTCAACCTCTGCATGGGCCTGCGCAAGCGGCTGCGCGACGACGGCTTCTTCGCCACGCGCAAGGAGCCCAACCTCAAGGCGCTGATGGACCTGGTGGCGCTGGCCACCGTGGCGGACGTGGTGCCGCTCACCGGCGCCAACCGCATCCTCGTGGCGCACGGCCTCCAGGAGCTGTCCCAGGGCCGCCGCCCCGGCATCCGCGCGCTGAAGGAGGTGGCCGGCCTGGAGCCGGACGCCACCGTCACCGCGGGGCAGGTGGGCTTCCGCCTGGGGCCCCGCATCAACGCCGCGGGCCGCCTGCATGACGCGTCGCTGGGCCTGCAGCTGCTCTGCGCGGACTCCGTGGAGACGGCGCGCTCGCTGGCGCAGGTGTTGGATCGCGCGAACGCGGAGCGGCAGGGCATCGAGAGCGGCATCCTCACGCAGGCGCTGGCGCAGGCGGAGGAGCACAAGGACTCGCGCGGGCTGGTGCTCTACGACGAGGGCTGGCACCCGGGCGTCATCGGCATCGTCGCGTCGCGCGTGGTGGAGCGCTACCACCGGCCCACGGTGATGGTGGGCGTGAAGGACGGGGTGGGGAAGGGCTCGGCGCGCAGCATCGAGGCGTTCCACCTGTACGACGCGCTCACCGGGTGCTCGGACCTGCTCATGCGCTACGGCGGGCACAAGCACGCCGCCGGCCTCACCATCGACGCGAAGCAGCTGCCCGCATTCCGCGAGGCCTTCGCGAAGATTGCCCTCCAGCGGCTGACGCCGGAGGACATGATTCCTCGCTGCCGCGTGGACGCGGTGGTGAACCCTCGCGACCTGGACGCGACGGCCGTCGAGTCGCTGCAGCGGCTTGGGCCCTTCGGTCAGGGCAACCCGGAGCCGGTGCTGGTGCTGCGCGGCCAGCAGGCCCGGCCTCGCGTGCTGCCCGCGAAGTCCGGGGTGCCTGGCGCGGGGCACCTGAAGCTGGCGCTCGTGGACGCTCCGGAGCTGGATGCCATTGGCTTCGGCATGGCGGACCGCGTGTCGCTGGTGGAGGGGCCGGTGGACCTGGCCTTCCAGGCCGGCTTCGACACCTTCCGCGGCCAGCGCAAGCTGTCCCTGCGCCTCAAGGACGTGCGTCAGGCCGCCTGACTCAAGTCCGAGGTTCCTGCCCGCGCTACGCGAGCCCCCAGCGCACCCGGCCCGGCGACATCAGCGCGCCGGCCCGCGCCAGCTCGTTGAGGCGGAAGCGCTCCGCCTGCCGCTCGAAGGCGGTGCGGCAGCCCTCCGAGCAGAAGAAGTACCGGCGCTTCTTGTACTCCGACGACGGATGGCTCTCCGGCGCCTCCAGGTGCCTGCCGCACACCGGATCCCAGTGCCGGGTGTTGCCCTGCCCGTGTTCCTGTTCGCCGTTCATCTTCCACCTCCAGCCCGACGCCCCTGACTCCCCCAACCGGCGCGAATGTAAGCAGGGGGCATGCCAGGGGTCCATCTCCTTGGAATACCAAGCAGGGGGCCGTGCCCGCGGGCGCGAGGGAGGGGAAAAAGTTCAGCCCCCGCCACCGCTTCCCAGGTGGGAAGGGCGCGGGGGCCGAAGGGACAAAAACGGGTGGTGCTTCAGAAGCCGATACCGACGCTGCCGCCCAGGAAGAAGTCGTTCGCATAGCCGCGGCGTAGCCCCGTGGCCTCAATGCGGAACATGAATCGCGCGCTACGGCCAGGGCGGCCACGGATACCCAAGCCGTACTGGAGGACGGGCTTGAGTCCGTTCACCTGGGTCTCGTCCTCACCCACGGCGATGCTGGTGTTCTGGTAGGCGAGTCCGCCGCCAGCCTGAACGAAGAATCCGAAGTCCGACTCTCCGAAGCGGAACACCCAAGCAGGCGCGAGCGTGAAGTAGTGAAGCCGCGTGACCCCCTTGATGAAATCCGTGCCGTCACTGAGGCTGCCGTATATCCAGCGCAGGTCGGCGATGAAGCCTTGGCGCCACATCTCGTTCTCCGTCTTGAGCGCGCGACCAAACTCATACGTGGCTCGCACGCCCAGGGCGGGCTTGTTGTCGGAGAAGTTGCCTCGAGCGCTGTCCACCATCAACAGACCGCCCACCAGCTCCACCGCGACGCCCAGGCTTGGGTCGTCCAAGCGGGCCATGCTCTGGAAGCCGTCGTCATTCTCTCGCTCGGCGGCCTCGCGGAACTCGTCCGTTTCGTCCACCAGCCTGCGGCGGCGATCGTAGGCGTCGTCGTCGTCCTTCTGGGCCTTCTCCTGGGCGCGTTCGGCTTCCTGCTCCGGGTAGGCGTAGGGGTCGTCGTCATCCGCGCTCTGGGCGAACGCGACAGGGGTGAAGAGCAGGCTGCCGGCGAGGCAGGCCTTGAGCCAGGTGTTCAAGGGAGCGGGCCTCACTGGAAGATGCTGGGGCAGGTGGTGCCGCCCGCGGCGCTGGCCGGGCAGAGGTTGGCGCCGATGAGCAGCTCGCGCGGGATCTGCAGGTGGTCCATGAACTCGTTGCAGACGGCCTTGCGCAGATCCAGGTCGGAGATGTGCGAGATGATGGCGGCGGCGGGGACGGCCAGCGAGAACTGGGACTGATCCCCCAGCACCAGCTGCGTGTACTGGTAGATGCCCGGCTTCGCGGGGTCCGTGTCGTAGTACGCGGAGACGATGTCGCGCTGCAGCTGGGCCTCCTGGCCGGTGGAGCGGCCCGCCTGGTAGAGCGCGGTCGCCAGCAGCGTGCCCACCTGGTACTCGGCGCCGTCGGCGGAGAAGGTGCCCACGTCCTGCTGCTGCACGCGGGCGTACAGGAGCGCGCTCATGCAGCGGTCCCCTCGCGACAGATCTCTCGCGTCCGTCACCCCGGCGAAGGGGCCGCCGTCGAACGAGGTCGACATGAAGCGCGGGTCACACCCGCTGACGCTGCGGCAGGTGGCGCCGTAGGCGTGGTAGTCCGCCAGGCCCTCATCGAAGGACTTGAGCACGTTGGCGCCCTGGCTGGGGTTCCCCGCGGACCAGTTGGACAACGCCACGGGCAGGGACTGGCCGGCGTACGCCAACCGGTTGAACACCAGGTGCGAATACTCGTGCGCCATCACCGCCGCGTTGAGGGGCAGCGGGGCGCGCTGGATCTGATCGAACGGCAGCACCATGAACGACTGGAGCACCGGGTAGAAGATGGCGTTGTCGCGCGCCGGCTCCTTGCTCACCTGCGCCTGGATGAACTCAGGGAAGTAGTAGAGCGTCGGCGTGGGCTCGAAGGAGACGACCTTCACGTTGGCGACGGTGCGGAAGTACTCGTTGGCGCGCTCGAGGTTGTAATACGAGGTCACCATGTTCCAGGAGTGGAAGTCCGCGGGCCAGAGGACGTCATCGCCCGTCTTCTCGTCCTTCTGGCTGATGTAGCTGGCCTTCACGTCGTGGCCGGACTTCTTGAGCAGCACTTCCGCGACGTTGTCCGCGGTGGCGTTCTGGAGCGCGGGGTCGTTCACGTCGATGACGATGCGCGCACCGCCCTGGAGGTCGCCGACGGTGCCCTTCAGGCCGACGACGTCCTCGATGGTGGTGAGTTCGACCTGCGTGGGGACGTACTGGCCATTGCTGGAGCGGGACAGGACGGAGACCTTGACGGGGGCCTCGCTGTCCGGCGCGCAGCCCGTGGCCAGGGCCAGCCCGACGGCGGCGGTGGTGACTGTTCGGAGCATGACGCCGTTTTACTCCGGACCGCTCAGAACGTGTATTCCCCTCCGAGTGTGAGCAGGCCGGAGGTGTCCGCGGGGAGGTCCACCGGCACGTCCCGCTGGAGGGCCACGGAGGCCCACAGCCGCACCGCGTCGCCCAGGCGGACCGTCCACCGGGTGGCCACCACGTGGGCCACGCCCTCACCCGGCACGTACCGGGTGAAGGCGTAGGACAGCTGGCCCCGGAGGGCGGGGGTGAGGCGCCAGGAGAGGGACGGCCTCAGGTCCCAGCGGACCGGGGCGGAGGGGAAGCCGGTGGTGGCGTTGACCTCGCCCAGGCGCCGCGCCACGGCCGCGCCCAGGTCGCGCAGCTGGCGGCGGCGCAGTCCCGCCAGGGCCTTGCGGGCGGCCACCCGGCTTTCGAGCTGGGCCTCCAGCTGGTCCGTCTCCGCGTCGGTGAACTGGCCCGCGGTGAGCGGGTCCTCGCTGTAGAAGGCAAACGCCCCTCGCAGCCCCAGCTCCCATTGGCCCTTCCAGAGGAGCCGCGCCCCCAGCGTGGGGCGGGCCGACCAGAGGATGTCCTCCTGGGCATAGCGCTCCGTTGCGGCGCCGTCGGAGACGGTGAGCAGCTGGCGGCGCAGCGGGTTGCGGCTGACGCCCACGCCCGCGTCCAGGCCGTACTCCCAGGTGCCGAAGCCCGCCGAGTCCCAGGCCGCTCCCAGCTGCACCGCCTGGCTGCCGGATCCCGTCCGGGCGGTGAGGCCGGGGACGTTGAGGCGGGGGCGCTCCTGGGTCAGCTCCGTGTCCGAGGCCTTGGACAGGCCCAGGCTGACGACGCCGGACAGGAGCCAGTGTTCGCCCGCCAGGTGATCCATGCCCACGGAGAGCTGATGGATGGCCGCGGTGCCGGATTCCGGACGCACGCCGGTGTAGCCCAGCGTGACGAAGGTCGCTTCCCCCACACCCACGTCGCCCAGAAGGCTCCACAAGGCATAGCCGTGGCCGCCGCTCGCCTCGAGCGTGACGGAGCTGTCCGCCGCTTCCGCCCCTGCGCTTCGCGCCCCCAACAGCGCCAACAGCACCCACCCCGCGCGCATGCACGGGGGCATGCCCTTGGGCCGGCGGCGGGTCTCCAGGTCCCCCTGCATGGGGGCTTCAACCCGCGATTCAATTCCCGGTTGCGGGGACGTGCGCGCCTGCCTGCTCATGCGCCCGTCTTCCGAGGGAGATGACGGTGAAAACACGGGGGCTTTCGGGCCATGGATTCCTTGACGCGTCGTTTCCACGATCCGCTATGGTGCCCGGCCTTCCTTCCCGAACCAAACGCAGGCGGTCTCCATGGCGGTCCCGTTCATTTCAGAGGTCAAGCGTACCCACACGTGCGGTCAGCTCACGGCCGCGAACGTTGGCGAAGAAGTGGTCCTCTTCGGCTGGGTGCACA
Organism: Corallococcus sp. AB018; assembly: GCF_003986945.1. Taxonomy (NCBI): domain Bacteria; kingdom Pseudomonadati; phylum Myxococcota; class Myxococcia; order Myxococcales; family Myxococcaceae; genus Corallococcus; species Corallococcus sp. AB018. Next base: position 20,507 of record NZ_RAWR01000091.1, read on the forward strand.
ACCGCCGCGACCATGGCGGCGCGGTGTTCATCGACCTGCGGGACCGCGAAGGGCTCACCCAGGTGGTGTTCGAGCCGGACAGCAAGGATGCCCATGAGACGGCCGGCCACCTGCGCCTGGAGTACTGCGTCGGCATCAAGGGCAAGGTGCTGTCGCGCGGCAAGAACGTGAACCCGAAGATGAAGACGGGTGAGATCGAGGTGAAGGCCTCGGACCTGACCATCTTCAACCGCTCGGAGCCCACGCCGTTCCTCATCGAGGACAACGTGGAGACGTCCGAGGAGAAGCGCCTGGCGCACCGCTACCTGGACCTGCGCCGCGGGCCGCTCCAGAAGACGCTGATGACGCGCTCGAAGATGAACACGCTGGCGCGCTCGTACATGGCGGGCAACGGCTTCCTGGAGCTGGAGACGCCCTTCATGGGCAAGTACACGCCGGGCGGCGCGCGTAACTTCCTGGTCCCCAGCCGCCTGAACCCGGGCAAGTTCTACGCGCTGGCGGAGAGCCCGCAGCTCTACAAGCAGCTGTTCATGGTCGCGGGCTTCGACCGGTACTTCCAGATCGTGAAGTGCTTCCGCGACGAGGACCTGCGCGTGGACCGGCAGCCGGAGTTCACGCAGATCGACGTGGAGATGAGCTTCGTCACCCAGGACGACATCTTCACCATCATCGAGGGCCTGCTGAAGAAGCTGTGGGGCGAGGTGCTGGGCATCGACATCCCGACGCCCTTCATGCGCATGGACTTCTACGAGTCCATGGCGAAGTACGGCAACGACAAGCCGGACCTGCGCTTCGGGCTGGAGCATGTGGTGCTCACCGACGTCATCCGCGAGCACGGCGCCGCGGGCGGCGTGCCCATGATGTGGGACGCGGTGCAGGAGAAGGGCATCGTCAAGGCGATGGTCGTCCCGGCGGAGAAGGCGCTGTCCCGCGCGGAGAGCGACAAGCTGGAGGACTTCGCGAAGCAGGCGGGCGCCAAGGGCCTGGCGCGCGCGAAGGTGGGCGAGGGCGGTGAGTGGACCCAGTCCCCGCTGTCCAAGACGATTACGCCGGCGCTGCGGCAGGCCATCAACCAGGCCGTGAACGCGAAGACGGGCGACCTCATCCTGTTCCAGTTCGGCCGCGAGTCGCTGGTGCACACGGTGATGGCGAACCTGCGCGTGCACGTGGCGAAGAAGCTGGGGCTCATCCCCGAGTACGGCAGCGGCGGCCAGTGGAAGTTCCTCTGGGTCGTGAACCCGCCCCTCTTCGAGTACGACGAGGAGACGAACACCTGGGCGGCGGCGCACCACGCCTTCACCCGTCCGCACGACGAGGACGTGCAGTACCTGGGGACCGACCCCGGCCGCGTGAAGTGCCACCGCTACGACGTGGTGCTCAACGGCTTCGAGATTGGCGGCGGCTCCATCCGCCTGCATGACCCGAAGGTGCAGAGCGAGGTGTTCAAGGCGCTGGGCATCCAGGAGGAGGAGGCGCGCGTGAAGTTCGGCTTCCTGCTGGACGCGCTCAAGTTCGGCGCGCCCCCGCACGGCGGCATCGCGCTGGGCATGGACCGCCTGGTGATGCTGCTCACCGGCGCGGAGTCCCTGCGCGACGTGATTCCGTTCCCCAAGACGAAGACGGGCACGGACACGATGACGGGCGCTCCCGGCGACGTGGACGAGAAGCAGCTGCGCGAGCTGCACGTGCGCTCGGTGCCGCTGCCGCAGAAGTAGTCAGTCACGTCCCGCCGGGAGGTAGACACTCCCGGCGCGCTGCTTTCGTTGCTCGCCGCACCCCGGGCCGTTCGAAGGGCCCGGGGCAGTGGCTGGAAGCCGACGGACAGCCCCCCGGCACGGCTGGACATCCCGGTGGCCGTGGCCATTGGGGACCCGTGGCGTGCGAGGGGGAGGGCGCGATGCGGGGACGGGCGTTCGGGGCCTGGGTGCTGGCGTGGGCCCTGCTGTGCTCGGGGCCGGCCTTCGCGGCCGAGACGACGAAGATGCCCCCGGGGCTCACCGGTGGCTGGGGCGGGGCGCGCGGACTTCTCTTCGAATTGGGTGTGGCGCTCCAGGTCCGCTACGTGACGGAGCTCGCCTTCAACGCGCGCGGTGGCAAGGGCCATGCGCTGCGGCAGGCGGGCCAGCTCAACGTGGGGCTGGGCCTGGACATGGAGAAGCTGGCCGGGCTCAAGGGCGGCACCTTCCAGTTCACGTTCACGTACCGCAACGGCAACAACCTGAACGCGGACATGGAGCTGGGGAACCTCCAGTTGGTGCAGGAGGTGTACGGGCGCGGCAACGTGGGGCGCCTCACGCAGCTCTGGTGGGATCAGCTCTTCTTCGGCGAACAGGTGCACCTGAAGCTGGGGCGCATGACGGTGGGCGAGGACACGGCGGACTTCCCCTGCGACTTCCAGAACCTGTCCTTCTGCGGCGCGCAGCCCGGCAACATCGTGGGCAACTACTGGTTCAACTGGCCGGTGAGCCAGTGGGCCACGCGGCTGCGCGTGGACCTGGCGAAGGTGGCGTACGTGCAGCTGGCCGCGTACGAGATGAACCCTCGCAACCTGGAGGAGGCCTTCTATCTGGGGCGCTTCAGCGGGGCGACGGGCGTGATGCTGCCCCTGGAGCTGGGCTGGAACCCGAAGTTCCGCGGCGACCGGCTGGAGGGGCTCTACAAGGTGGGCGTCTGGTACGACACGTCCAACGCGCCGGATGTGTTGCTGGCCGGCGTGGAGCGCGATGGGAGATACGGCATCTACTTCGTCGCGCGCCAGCAGCTCACGCACGTGGCGGGCTCGGAGAACGAGGCGCAGGGCCTCAACGTCTTCGTCCGTCTGACGCACACGGACCTGGACACCTCCACGCAGGACGGCCAGTACACGCTGGGCCTGGGCTACACGGGCGTGTTCGGCCGGGCGGATGACGACGTGGGCTTCGCGCTGGGCGCCACGCACACCAACGGGCGCTACGTCACCGCGCAGCGGCAAAAGCAGGCGCAGGACCCCGGCACGCCCATCCCTCGCACGGAGTACCTGGGCGAGCTGTACTACAGCCTCCATGCGACGCCGTGGCTCGTGCTGCGGCCCAACTTCCAATACATCCGCCCCGGCGGTGACGAGGACGCGCGCAACATCATCGTCCTGGGCCTCAAGGGGGCGCTCACCCTGTAGGGCATGTGGGGAGAGGGCCCCCTTTCCGTGCCGCTTCGCGGGTGGCCTAGAGTGGGGCCATGGCCTTGTCACCCTCGTGGGATGCGTGGCTGTCGGAGAACCTGCTGCGGGGCGTGCCTGAGGAGGCGCTGGCCCAGGCACTGGTCGCCGGAGGGGTGGCCCCAGAGGAGGCTCGTTCGGAGGTGGCTCGCGCGCGGCGGCACCCGGCGGTGGAGGCTGGGGGCTCGCGAGGGGCGCTGGGGGCGGAGGTGGTGTCGCTCCTGGACGTGCGCGCGGCGCTGCATGCGCAGTCCCGCAGGACGGTGGATCGGCGGCGGGGCGTGTCCGCGGAGGAGTTCCAGGCCCGCTACTACCGTGCGCACCGGCCCGTCGTCCTGGAGGACTTCCTGCAGGGCTGGCCGCTGTTGGAGCGCTGGCGGCCGGAAGCGCTGGCGCGGGATTACGGCGACGTGGAGGTGGAGGTCATGGCGGGCCGCGAAGCCCGCGTGGACCATGACGTGTCACCGGATGCGTGCCGCACGGTGATGCGCCTGGGCGACTTCCTCCGCCGGCTGGAGCACGGCGGGCCGTCCAACGACCTGTACCTCACCGCGCGCAACTTCGCGCTGGAGCGGCCGGAGCTGCGGGGGCTGCTGGAGGACCTGCGGCCGGCCCCGGGCTTCGTGTACCCGAAGCGGCAGCACGGGAGCATCAAGCTGTGGGTGGGGCCCGCGGGCACGCACACGGCGCTGCACCATGACGTGGACTCGGTGCTGTTCTGCCAGGTCCACGGGCGCAAGCGCTTCTGGCTGGTTCCGTCGTTCGAGACGCCTCGCCTGTACAACCGCGAGCACGTGTGGAGCCCGGTGGACGCGGCGGCGCCGGACCTGGAGCGCTTCCCGGACTTCGCCACCGCGCACGTGCACGAGGTGGTGGTGGGCCCGGGGGAGATGCTCTTCATCCCCGTGGGCTGGTGGCACCAGGTGCTCGCGCTGGACGTGAGCGTGTCGCTGACGTTCCAGTCGCTGGAGGTGCCGGGCGGAAACGCGCGGTGGCACACCTTCGGTTGAGGTGTGCCCTCCGCTTCAATGGCTTGCGTCAGCCGTTGAGGTTTTCGTCCTTCGGCGTTTCAGGAAGGGGCGGTGTGGACGGCGGCGGCGTGGGCGATGGTGTTTCAGGCGTCCGCTTCCGGCTGAGGTCCTCCTGCGCGGGATCACAAGGGGGATTGGGGTTCGGGACGATCTTGTATGAGTTCTCGGGAGGCGTCATGGAGTCCGCTCGGGGTGGATGTGAACGACCCAAATGGTTCAGCCCGATTCAAGGGGGCTGGCGATGACGTCTTCCCTCCCCCCTGTATGGAGAACGTGGCTCGCGGAGAACCTTGCGCGTGGGGTGTCTTCCGAGAGCCTCGTGGCCCGTCTGGAGACGGCTGGAATCGCGCCAGAGGTTGTCTGGGAAACGATTCGGGCCGCGGAGATACATCCGGCGGTGATGCGGGCGCGTGAATTCACGACACGTCTGGGATTGCTTGAATCACTGCTGGAGACACGGTCGGTGTCGCGACGGCAGGCATTGCCCGCGTCGCGCGTGGAGCGGCGGTCCCGGCTGGCGCCAGCGGAATTCTTCACGGATTACTACCGGCGCAACCGGCCGGTTGTCATTGAAGGCTTGATGGAGGACTGGCCGGCGCGAACGCGGTGGACGCCCGGGTGGATGGCCGAGCGTTTCGGTGACGAGACGGTGGAGGTGATGGCGGGGCGCGATGCGCAGGAGCTGCCGGACCTGCATGCGGACCGCCTGCGCCGGGACGTGCCGCTGCGGGAATTGCTGACGCGGTTCGACGGTGCGCCGGCGAACGACATGTATCTGGTGGCTCGGAACAGCCTGCTGTTGCGTGACGCGTTCCGGCCGCTGCTGGAGGACCTGCGTGCGCCGGAGGGTTACATCCATCCGGACCTGCATGGGCCCGACCGCGTGCACCTGTGGCTGGGGCCGGCGGGGACGCTGTCCAACCTGCATCATGATCATCTCAACGTCCTGTTCTGCCAGGTGTGGGGACGCAAGCAGGTGTGGCTGGCGCCGTCGTGGGAGACGCCGTGGATGTCCAACGTGCGCGGCTTCTACAGCGCGGTGGACGTGCTGGCGCCGGACCTGGAGCGCTTCCCGGACTTCGCCCGGGTGGCATTGCACACGGTGGAGGTGGGGCCGGGGGACACGCTCTTCATCCCGGTGGGGTGGTGGCACGCGCTGCGGGCAGTGGAGCCGAGCCTGTCGGTGACGTTCGTGAGCTTCGAAGAGACACCTGGGATGAACACCTGCTGGCGGGAGGGCTGGCTGGGCGCCACGCCTCCGGAGGAGCACCGATGAGAGCTTCGCGTGAAGTGGAGGCGGGGACCTCGCCGCTGACACCCGAGTGGCGGCGGTGGCTGGTGGAGAACCTGGTGCGCGGTGCGTCGCCGAAGGAGTTGGTGGCGTCGCTGGAGAAGGCCGGGGTGTCGGCGGAGCAGGCGCGGCGGGCGGTGGAGGTGGAGCAGGAGGAGCCCTTCGTCGCGGGCGCGCTGCGCGCGGTGGGCATGCAGCGGAAGCTGGAGGGGCTGCTGGACGTGTACGCGGAGCTGTTCCAGCAGACGGATGGACCGCCGCGCGTGGACCGTCATGCCGCGCTGACGCCCGCCGCGTTCTTCGAGCGCTACTACTTCGACAACCTGCCCGTGGTGCTACGGACGGAATGGCGCGCGTCGTTGGAGCCGGAGGCCTGGAGCCCCGGGAACGTGGCCTCGCTGTTGGGCGAGCGCGAGGCGAGGCACGCGTGCTGCGTGCCCCTGTTCGAGGACTCGCGGCTGGAACGCCTGGCCCGGGGGCTGACGCCGCTTCGGGGCTTCACGGCGGAGGACGCTCGTGCGTGCGAGCCCCGCCTGTGGTGGGAGCCGCCCGGCGCGGAAGTGCCCCTGCGCGCGGCGCGGCGCAACGTGCTGCTGGCGCAGGTGCATGGGGAGCGGCGGCTCCAGCTCGTTCCGGCCTTCGAGTTGCGGCGGATGGCCCTGGCGTCGCCGGAGCCTGACGACGCACCCCTGCGCCTGGACGTGACGCTGTCGCCGGGAGAGTGCCTGCTGCTGCCGGTGGGTTGGTGGTACGGCTTCAGCGCTCCCGGGGGCGGCGTCGCTGTCTCATTCGAGGCCTTCGCGCTGCCGGAGCCGAACGTGACCTGGGACGCCGACGCGGAGCCCCAGCCTTCGCCGCTGCCTCCTCGCGACTGAGGGCCGCGGGCGCTACTGATACAGCAGCACCTTGTCCACCCAGTGCATGTTGGGTTGCTTCTTGTGCCAGTCGAGGCGCTCGGCTCGCAGCGCCTGGGAGGGCTCTTCTCCGGACTGGATGCGCTCGCGCACCGCGCGGAAGAACGCGCCCGCGTCGTTGGGGATCTCCGCCGTGGCAGCGAAGACGGCCCTCGCTCCCGAGGCGACGAACGCCTGCGGCAGCGATGACGTCTCATGCAGGATGGGCGGGAGGCGGGCCGCGCTGCATGCGCCCAGCACCACCAGGGGGGCGCCGTGCAGATGCCGACGGCGCAGCTCCTCCGCTGTGAGCGCGTAGCGGCCGTCCTGCTGCGGCGACAGCGCGATGACCGTGGCGTCCGACAGCGCGCGGTCCACCATTCCGTGCGCGTGGATGTCGATGTCCGTGGCCTGCTCCATCGCCTCCAGCACGCGCTCGGGCGTGGCCTGTGCGCCCTTGAGCCGCAGGAGCCGCTGCGCACCCGCCAGGTCCAAGTCCGCCGCCGAGGGCAGCCGCGCCAGCTTCAGCGTCAGGGGCGGCTCCACATCCGATACCACGACGTGCAGGGGCGGCTTCGCGGGTGACGACGCGTGCGCGCCCGTGCTGACCCGGTAGCTCCAGGCCAGCTCCACCGGCAGGATGCCCGCGCGGCTGTCCAGGGGCGGCGCGGCCAACACCGCCACGCGGGGACAGTCGCGCAGCAACTCCACCAGCTCGCCGGGCACCAACCCCGTCAGGTCATCGCGCAGGGGCACCGTGCGCGATGCGTCATAGTGGCCCTGCACCTGGCCGCGTGGACCGCGCACCACTGTCACGGTGCGCTCCGCCTCCACCGCCGCAGCCAGCACGCAGCCCTCCGGCACGGGCACCTGGAGGCTTTCGGCCACCACGTCCATGGCCTCCCGGAAGGCCCCGGCGTGGCCCGCGCTCACCGCGAGCGTCTGGAAGGCCACCGCCCTGGCGTCGCGCGCATCCGCGTTCACCCGCAGGAGCGGCTCCGCCTCCGCGATGGTCTGCCGCAGCACCCGCTGGCCCTCGCGCCAGTCGCGGTCCACCGCGAAGCGTCCCCGGATGAGCGTGGCCAGCACGCGCCGGCCCGCGTTCTCGCGAAGCGGACTCACCCGTGCCAGCTCCGCCATCAGGAGTGCCTCGTCGGACGGACGGGGCGCCAGCCGCGCCAGGTCCGCGAGGATCCACGCGCCCTGGAGCCCGGGCGTCTGGCCGCACGCCAGCGACTCCTCCATCTCCTGCCGCGCCTCCTGAGGACGGAAGCGCATCAGCGCCAGCGAGGCCAGGTTGCGGTGCGCCTGCGTGCGCGCCACGCAGTTGTCGGGCTGACGGGCCAGGGACTCGGTGAGATAGGCGCGTGAGAGCGCCACCCGCACCTGGAAGCGCGTCGCGTTGGCCAGCATCACCAGCGCCTGTCCCTCGCGTTCCCATTCGCCCAGCGCGGCGGCCTCCTGCCACGCGGCCCTCGCGGACTCCTCGCCTTCCACCAGCCGGTTCGACGCGGTCGCGCGGCTGCTCAACCGGATGAGCAGATCCACGCAGCGCAGGGGCAGCTTCTTCGCGCGGCACTCGCCCAGCGCTTCCCGCAACCGGTCCCCGGCCTGCGTCCCCTGGCCCGACAGGTCGTCCAGCCGCGCGCCCTCCTGCTCCACGCGCGAGAGGATCCAGGGATCCGTCTCGCCCACCGTCAGGGCGCGCAGTTCCTCGTGCGTGCGCGCCACGCCCGGCGTCCGCAGCAGCGCGCCCAGGAGCAGGTCCTTCGCCGTGGGCTCCTGGCGCAGCCGTTCGATGAGGCTCGCGGGGGTGGGGTGCGTGTCTTGAACCAGCTTCGCGTACTCCCGCGCGAGCGGCGCCCGGCGCGCGAAGTCCTGCACCGCCAGCCGCCGCACGGTGTCCTCCAGCACGGTGCCCCCGCCGGCCGCGTGGTCCAGCACCTCCGCGAGCGGCAGCAGGGCCTCCACCTGAGCGGAACTCTCCGACGTGGCCAGCAGCTCGTAGAACGACTCGCGCGCCATGCCCGGGAAGCGGGCCGCGGCCTCCACCGGCAGGGGCGCCTGGGGCGAGCGCAGCCGGGCGTGGAAGGCCTCGCGCGTGGCCTTCCATGCATCCGCCCGGGCCTGGAACCGGGCGCGCAGCGTCCGCGCCTGCTCGCGCGCCTCGTCGCTCCAGCCGGGCTCGCCCTTCGCGGCCACCGCTTCGAACGCCGTGGCGGAGAGGAGCGTCAACCCCAGCTCGCGCGCCACCACGGCGCGGTTCCATCGCGCCTGCGGGTGCTCGGGCATGGCCTCCAGCGTGGCGTCCAGCAGGGTCAGGGCTTCGTCGGAGTGGCCGCGCAGGATGGCGACGGCGGCCAGGTCACTGTCGCGGTCCAGCGAGGGCGACGCGCGCTTCAGGTACGCGAGCCCCTGCTCCGTGTCGCCATGCAGCAGGTAGCTGACGCCCACGCCGTGCGCGTCGCCGCGCTCCTCCAGGCTGGACAGCGCGCCCAGGGGCACCGGCGGGGCCAGCACATCTCGTCCCCGCGGGGGCGCATGGGGGCGGTACACGTCCGCGGCGGGGAGGCTCAGCCGTACTTCCAGGGGACGGTGGGCCGCGTCCGAGAGCCACAGCGCGGGCGTCTCCGGCCCGGCGCCTCGCTGTTTCCAGCCGCGCACGGCGACGAAGCCCAGCGCCATGCAGAGCGCCAGGGCCACGAGTCCCCAGACGCGCGCCACGCCTGTGCGCCCCGGAAGGCGCGTGCCTCGGGGCGTTTGCCGCATGCCAGCCATCCGGGGCCTCCCGCGTGCCCCCGCACCATCTCCGCGGGTCCTGCGGGGCCCAGTCTACGGCCAATGCCCCCGGGCATGACAGACCCGGGGGCGAGGAGGTGTCCGGAGGTGTGACGCCTACTCCACCTTCAGGGGGGGACGGGTGGCCTCCACGACGCGGTGGATGGGGTACAGCTCGCCCACCGTGAGGCTGTCATCCAGGAACTGCCAGCGGCAGAAGCCGTCGTCCGAGTGCGGCTCCAGCAGGTAGGTGATGAGCGTGCCAGTGCGCTGGTCGGTGGGGACCTTGAGGGTGCCGGCGGGGAACTCGCGCTCGGAGCGCTCGGGGGCCACGGTGAGGATGGTCTCGAAGCGCACCGGCTTGGGCTTCTGGCTCAAGGGGACTTCGTCCTGGCCAGGGGGCGGCACGTTGGCGGCGACGTCCGGGCTGAAGGTCTGCTCGCGGCGGGCGATGCGGTAGCTGTCCACCTGGAAGCGCTGCGCCTTGGCCAGCTTCTCGAAGCGGATGCCGTGGCCTTCCAGCCGGGACGCGAGCGACGCGGGCACCAGGTACGCGGACGGCGTGCTCACCGACTGCGTGGGCACGAAGGTGCGGTAGTGCGGCGTCTTGTAGACCTTCTTGCGCTTGCCCGGGTAGCGGCGCGCCTGGATGCTGGCCTCGTCGAAGGAGTTGATGGCCGCGATGTCCTTGCCCAGCACGTAGGCCGGGTAGTCGAACACCAGCGCCCCTTCCGCGTCGCGCTGGGCGACGCCGAAGTTGATGCCCACCCATTCCTTCGCGTCGGGGGACTTGCCGCGCGCGATGATGGTGGCCTCCTCGAAGGACGTGGCGGTGCGGTAGTCCTTCGCGTAGCGGGCGGCGTCGCGGATGAGCTCCAGCACCCACGCGCGGATGACGGCGCAGCGGCGGGGGAAGTCGATGTAGCTGTAGGTCTCCAGCAGCACGTCCAGCCGGCCCAGCAGGCCCCGGTAGTGGCTGCCGAAGCGGGGCAGCGCGGGGTAGGTGTGCCAGCCGGAGGTCGGGTCGCCTTCCTTGAGGAAGTTGCCGTACCAGAAGCTGTCGAAGCCGTGCTTCTTCTTCACGGCGGCGGACACGCGCTCGGCCAGCTCGCGGTTGAAGTCCCGCGACATGTGCATGAGGTCCGCGTTGCCGTGCGGGATGTCGAAGGTGAGGTCGAAGCCGTGGATGCTGCCGTCGGTGGTGTGGCAGTCCACGAACAGGTGCGGCCACCACGTCTGGTACAGCTTCGCCATGGCGCGCGTCTCCGGCGCCTCCTGCTTCATGTTGTCGCGGTTGAGGTTCCAGCCCTCGCCCGTGTAGCGCATGCCCACGCCACCGGGCGGGTTGACCTGGCCCTCCAGGTTCTTCAAATCCAACGCGCGGTTGCCCTTGCTGATGCGATCATTGCCGTCCGGGTTGAAGTTGGGGACGAACACGAGGCACAGCCGGTCCAACAGCTTCTTGCCCAGCGACGTGAGCGTGAGGTCCCGCGCGAGCGCCTGGAGGGTCTCCTTGCCCTCCACCTCGCCGGCGTGGATGTTGGCCTCCACCATCACGATGATCTTCTTCTGCTTGTTCGCCAGCTCCGGCGTGAAGCAGTTGCGGTCGCTGAGGATGAGCGCCATGAGCGGCTGACCTTCACCGCTCTGGCCGAAGTCCACGCGCTTGGCGAGCTTCGTCTGGGCACACAGGGCGTCGACGAAGGCGACCACGTCGGCGCTGCGGGACGTTTCCTGGTAGTCGGTGGCTTCCGCGCGGGTGAGCAGCTTGGGAGTGGGCATAGGTGCCGCGCATCCGAGCGCTCCGGCCCTGCCGCGTCAAGCACGCGCGATAGGGGGCCGTCTTGCCGCGCCGTGGCGGTGTCCCATATGAAACCCCGACGAAATTGTGCAGTGGAGGGGGCCTCATGATGCGCAGTGATCAGCGGCACGTCTGGGGCGTGTTGTTGGCGGGCGCCGCGGCGCTGTCTGGCGCCGGCTGCAAGAAGGAGCAGCCCGCGACGGTGGACGCCGGCGTGGCGGCCGTGGCCGTGGTGGACGCGGGCACCCGGGGCGTGGACGCGGGGACGGTGGCGAACGGGGGGAAGCCGCTGCGCTTCTCGAACGTGGGGCTCCAGCGCGCGGAAGACGGCAGAGTGACCGTGACCTACACGCTCACCAACCCAGGCACGGCGCAGGCGCGCGAGAAGGTGTGCCTGATGCTGCTCGACGCACATGAGCTGGCCATCGAGGTCGGGGGGCTGGGGAGCATCACCGTGAAGGGCGGGTTGGAGGACACGTTCGAGGACCGGGTGTACGTGGACGACCTGAAGTGGAACCAGGTCCGCTCCTTGAGGCTCTTCACGACGGCGGCCAACGACTACTGCTCCGACACGCCCATCAAGCCTGCCAGTGAGCCCTTCCGGATGCTCCCGACGGGAGCCCCCGCGCCCGCGGACCTACCGCTGCCCGATCCACCCCCGGCGTCGCTGGCGGAGGACTTCGAGGTGTCCGGCCTCCAACTGCACCAGGCCGGGACTCCGGAGGGCCCCTCCCTCACCTTCACGGTGAAGAACGTGAGTGACCACCGGGCCTCGGGGGCGGGATGCCTGCGGGCCTACGCGCAAGAGGGCTCACCCGCTTTGGAAGAGGTCGAGGTCGGGGAGTTCGATCTGGCCCCGAAGGCTTCGTCGACCCAGACGGCCCCCGTCGCCTTTCATCGCGCCAGACACTGGGAGGAGGCGACGGTGCTGCGCTTCTTCGTGGGCCCCTATGGCTGCGTGATGTCGGAAGGGGCAGGCGGCCCGGGCCATCCCGTCCCCCTCCCGGAGAAGGCCGGCAGCGAAGAGGTTCATCATGATGCGGAGTGATTGGCCGGTGCGGATCCTGTGCGTGCTGCTCCTGTGCGGCGCGGGGGTGTCCGGGTGCAAGAAGGAACAGCCCCAGGCGAGCGCGCCGGTGGACGCGGGCGTGGTGGCCACGGCCCAGGCGGGGGGCCCGGAAACGAAGCCGGTGGCGAAGGTGGCGAAGCCGCTGAAGTTCTCCGGCGTGACGCTCAAGCGGAACCCGTACTTCGTGAACGTCACGTACACGCTCACCAACCCCGGGGCGGCGCAGGGACGTGGGGAGTCCTGCCTGGCGCTGCTCGACGAGATGGGCTTCGTCACCTACGAGCGGAACCTGGGAAGCATCACCGTGAAGGGCGGCACGGACGACGTCTTCAACGACAACGTCTACCTGCCGCAGGAGAACTGGGATTCGGTCCTGACGGTGCTGCTGTACACGGTCAAGGGGGGGCGCTGCGAGGGGGCCGACTTCCAGGCGGCCAGCGAGCCGTTGCGACTGCGTGCCACGGGAGAGCCCGCCTCCGCGGACGCGCCGGCCCCCCGACGGCCAGGAAGACTGGAGCCGGGAGAAATGGAGCTGTCCGGCCTCAAGCTGTGGCAGGGAGGCGAAGGCGACGAGTACCAACTCCGATACACGCTGAAGAACGTGAGCAGGCGGCGCATCAATGCCCAGGTTTGCGTCCAGGGGTATGGAACGGACGAGGACGTGAGCGAGGACAGGGCCTCCGTGTTGGCGAACAACCTGAGCATGCACAGCCTGGCACCCGGGGCGACAAAGACCTTCACCGAAAGGGTCGACCTCTCGGATAGCCAGCGTTGGGACGAGGTGGTCGCGCTGGACGTGTTCCTCGATGCGCGGGGATGCGAGTCGAAGCCGGAGAAGGCGCCGGTCCGTCTGCGGTTCGACAAGCCCGCGAACGTCCACGCCCCCCGTGAGGGATGGCCGCCGCTGGACGCGCGCGATGCCTTCGACCCCGAAGAGGAGACGACGGAAGAGGAAGCGCCCAGCGCCGAACCCGCCGAGGATGAGACGGGGATGGACGAGAGCGACGCCTACGAGCCCGAAGAGGAATTCCCTCAGACACCGACGCCTTCGGATGAAGAGACGGCGGACTGAGGGCCGCGCCATGGACCTGACCACATCCCCGCTGTTCGAACGGCTCCAGCGTGCGGATCACGTGCTCCTCGCGGGCGCGGGAGGCGGCTTCGACATCTACTGCGGCCTGCCGCTGTATTTCCGGCTGCGCGCGATGGGCAAGCGCGTGTCGTTGGCGAACCTGAGCTTCACGGTCCTGGACCGCGTGGATGGACGCGTCGTGGCCCCGGGTCTGATGGAGGTCCGCGCGGAGACACAGGGGCCGGCGCACTACTTCCCGGAAGGCGTGCTCGCCCGATGGTTCCAGGCGCGAGGCGAGTCCGTCTCCATCTACTGCTTCGACAAGGTCGGGGTCGCGCCGTTGAGCGCGGCCTGGGTCGCATTGCAGAAGGAGCTGGGCTTCGACACGGTGGTGCTGGTGGATGGCGGCACGGACATCCTCATGCGCGGGGACGAGGCCGGGCTGGGCACACCGGAGGAGGACATCTCCAGTCTGGCGGCGGTGGATTCGCTGACGCTGCGGGACAAGCTCATCGTCTGCCTGGGCTTCGGCGTGGATGCGTTCCACGGCATCTGTCACGCGCACTACCTGGAAGCTGTCGCGGACCTGAGCCGGCGCGGGGCCTACCTGGGCGTCACCGCGCTGCTGCCAGGGATGCCGGAGGTGGACCGCTACCGCGAGGCGGTCATGTTCTCCTCCGAGGAGATGGCCCGGCGCCCGAGCATCGTGTCGCTGTCGGTGGTGGGCGCCATCGACGGGGACTACGGCGACCAGCACCGCACGTCGCGGACGCAGGGCAGCAAGCTGTTCATCAACCCGCTGATGAGCATGTACTGGGCCTTCGACCTGGACGCCGTCGCCCGGCGCTGCCTGTACCTGGACCAGCTGCGGGATACGACCGCGAGCTGGGAGGTGTCAGCCTGCATCGAGACCTTCCGCGCCCGGCACCCCACGAAGCCGTGGGAGGACATTCCCGTCTAGCGGCCCGGGCGGCCGGGGGCTGACAGGCAAGCGGCGCCTTGGGGCCTTCCGAGCGGGGAAGCGGGACTCCGCCCGGAAGCGGGCGTGCCTACGTTTCACCCCAGAGGGCCGGGACCCTCGGGGAGACGACCATGTGGACACGCCACTTCAACGGGCTCGTCGTGCTGGGTGTGATTGGAACGGTGAGCTTCACTGCGGGGTGCAATGAGCGCCAGCAGCAGGCCGTCAACGAGAACGCCCGACAGGCCGGGCAGGAGGTAGGCGAGGCCGCCAAGGACGTCCAACATGGAGCCAGCCGGGCCGCGGAGAGCATCCGCGAGTCCAGCCGCGAAGCCGCCGACGGTTTCCGGGAAGGCGTGGGCGGCTCGGGTGACACGACTTCCGAGGAACAGAAGGCCGACGAGCGGAGCGGGGACGGGCCGGACATCGGCCGCAACCCGGGCGTCATCAACGACGGGGAAGGGCCGCTGGAAGAACGCTGAAAGACGCAACGCGCCGGACACGCCGCGGCCCGGCGGTGTGTTTGAATGTGGACCATGGTTGTGGCCCCAGCCCTCCGTGGTCCCCTTCAGTCCCTTCTACGCGTGTCGTGCCTGTTGCCGTGCCTGCTGACGGTGGCGTGCGTGACGACGCACGAGGCGACGCGCGCCCCCACGTTGGAGGAGAAGTGCGACGGCGGGAGCGCCTGGGCCTGCGAGACCTGGGCGAAGCAGCTCCAGGTGGACAACCGGACGGAGGAGGCGGACCGGGCCCTGGGGCTCGCGTGCGCGATGGGCTCCACGTCCGCCTGCCTGTCGCAGGGCAAGGACCGGCTGTCTCGGGGCGACCTGGACGGCGCGGAGTCTCCGCTGCGCAAGGCGTATGAGGAGGACTCGGAGGAGGCCACGCTGGCGCTCGCGGACCTCGAGGACGCGCGCGGGGACGTGGCGGGTGCGGCGCACTTCCGTTACGAGGCGCTGTCCATCGACAAGTCGACGACGGAGTTCGCGTTCGGCTGGCGCGTCCCGTTCGACGGCGGCATGGGCCTGGCGATTGATGTGAACGTGCAGCCCATGGGGCTCAAGGCCCGCCGGCTGACGCTGGGCGCCAACATCAGCATGGACCCGAAGCGGGTGTCGCTGAACGCCACCGTGGGCTACCAGCACTTCGTGACGAACTGGTTCGCGCCCTATGCCCGGGCGCTGGTGGGCCCGTACATTGATGACTCGGCCTCGCGGCGCACCCCCATCAACCTGGGCGCCGAGGTGGGCATGAAGTTCTTCGCGGGCCCCCTGGGCCACCTGGGCACCGGGTTCGGCACCTCGCTGGACGGCTCCACCTACTACTTCCTCCAGGCCGGGCTGGACTGGGTGTTGACGCTGGTGGTGCTCGCGCACATGTGAGGGCTCAGGCCACGCCCAGCTTGGGGCACACGTCGTTGAGGAGGCACTCCGAGCACTTGGGCTTCTTGGCCACGCAGGTGTAGCGGCCGTGCAGCACCACGGCGGGGCCGAAGAAGGTCCAGTCGTCCTTGGGCACCCGCTTCATCAGGTCCGTCTCGATGGCCTCCGGCTTCTCCTGCTTCGTCAGGCCCAGGCGCTGGCTGACGCGGGCCACGTGCGTGTCCACGATGATGCCGGAAGCCTGCTGGAAGGCGGTGTTGAGCACGACGTTGGCCGTCTTGCGCGCCACGCCGGGCAGCTCCACCAGGTCCTCCATGCGGTCGGGCACCTCGCCCTTGTGGGCGTCCAGCAGCGCGCGGCTCATGGCCTGCACCGTCTTGGTCTTCTGCTTGAAGAAGCCGGTGGGCTTGAGGTCCTCTTCCAGCTCCGCGGTGTCCGCGTCCGCGAGCGCCTGGGGGCCGTCGTACTTCTTCCACAGCTCGGCGGTGACGCGGTTGACGCGCTCGTCGGTGCACTGCGCGGCCAGGATGGTGGCCACCAGCAGTTCGAAGGGCGTGTTCCAGTTCAGCTCGTACTTCGCGTCGGGATACTTCTCACGCAGACGTTCGAGCACCACGGGGACGAGGGCGGCGGGTTTCATGGGTGGGTCCTCACATCGACCGTTCGACGAGCGCCGTCAACTCCGCGTCCGTGAGCGGGAGCGGATTGCCCTTCATGCTGCTGGCGGCGCGGGCCTTGGTGACAAGTTCAGGGATGGCCGCGTCGGTGAGGCCCATGTCGCGCAGGCCCCGGATGCGCACGGCGTGGACCAGGTCCTTCACCCAGAGGATGCCGTCCTCGGCGCGGGCGTTGGACTGGCCGGTGAGCAGCACCGCCAGCTCGCGGAATCGGGGCAGGGCGGGGTGGTCCGGAGCACGCGAGCGCAGCGCCTCCAGGTTCAGCTCCAGCGTGGCCCCGAGCAGCGCGGCGCACAGCGCGCCATGGGCCGCGCCGAGCATCCCGCCCAAAGGTGCCGCGAAGCCGTGCACCGCGCCCAGGCCTGAGTTGGCGAGGCACAGGCCGCCGAAGAGGCTGGCGATGGCCAGGTCCTCGCGCTCCGCCGGACCTGGGCCATGCAGCACCGCCTTGCGCAGGGAGCGCGCTGAACGCTGCATGCCTTCACGTGCGAGCGCGTCCGTGAGCGGCTGGGCGCGGATGGACAGGAACGGTTCGATGAGTTGCGACAGCGCGTCCAGGCCGCCGGCCGCGAGCAGGCCCTTCCGGGCGCCATCGTTGATGGCGAGCGTGTAGCGGAAATGGCGACGCAGCAGCTTGTAGACGGGGTGCGGGTCCGGGAGGTTGCGCATCGTCGCCATGACGAACGGCTCGG
>NZ_RAWR01000092.1:0-37321 GCF_003986945.1 Corallococcus sp. AB018
CCCCAGCAGGGCGGCCCGCGCCCCACGCCGGGCAGCTACCCCACCGCCGCGGACATGGCGAACATCGCCGCGATGCAGGACCCCGTCGCGCGCAACCTGGCCATCACCCAGGGCTACCACGACCTGTCCGACGCCATGGGCACGCTCCTGGGCAAGGAGAACGCCAACTGGTCCACCTTCGCCACCTGGGCCTCGAAGCAGGCCGGCGTGAGCATCCGCCAGGAGGACATGCCCAAGCCCTTCGTGGACGCCCTCAAGGGCGGCGGAGTCGTGGGCGAGGCCATGTCCAAGGTGGACGACCTGCTGCGCAAGCTGGGCCTGCCCGCCATGCCCACCGGCGACATCGCCAAGGCCGGCGCGGACGCGCTCAACACCGTCAGCAAGGCCATTGGCGACGGCAACCAGTTCGTCTTCAAGGAGGTGGGCCACGAGTTCGCCCGCTTCGTGGAGACCTTCCAGGGTGACACCCAGCTGGACCCCGCGAAGCTCCAGCAGTACCTGGATGGCTTCCCCTCGGACAAGCCGCTGCTCAAGGAAGCCTTCGGCACCTACGCGCAGGTCATGTTCGAGAAGGACCCGAACAAGAAGGCCGAGATGATGCTCCGGGCCAACGACACCGTGGGCCTGCATGAGCAGACCCAGCTCCAGGGCTTCGTGGAGAAGGCGCTCAACGCCCCGGTGAAGGAGATCTTCGCCAACATCCTCAAGAAGAGCATCGAGGCGGGCGCCAACGCCCTGCCCTTCCCCGCCAACCTCGCCGCCAAGGCCGCCATCAAGACGGGCGCGGTGGACCTCGTCGTCAACCCGCTGGTGGACAAGCTGGCCGGAGTGTTCCGGGGCATCGCCACCGAGCACATGATGAAGCTCGCGGTGCCCGGCGGCGCGCTGAAGCTGGGCAACGACTTGCCGCCCCCCGCCGGAATGGAGTCCACGCTCTTCCCGCCGCACCTGCGCACCATCGAGGATCCGAAGCTGAAGGAGCTCCTGGGCCGGCTGGACAAGACGCCCGACAGCCTCACGGGCACCGCCGCGAAGGACTGGAGCAAGCTGGACCAGCGGATGAACTACATCGTGGACCTCTTCCGTTCGCGCCAGTCGGATCCGCACCTCTTCGACCAGCCCTTCGGCAAGGAGGCCCACTACCCCGTGGCGCCGTCCAAGCCGCGCCCGGTCGCACCCGCGGTGTCGTAGTCCCTGCTCCCACCCATGGGAGATTGTTCGCCGCCGTGAATTCTCAGCGGCGGACTGCGTCCATCAAGGCATCCGACGCACTTGATGGAGCCCCCCATGTCGAAGTCGAAATGGCTGCTGGCAACGATGGCGCTGTCCCTCCCGGCACTGGCTCACGCAGGCGGTCCCCGCGGCAACAACCACGAGCAGTCCCGTGACCGTCAGGAGCTGAGGCAGGACGCGCGCGAGACCCGCGATGATCATCAGGACCTGCGCCAGGTGGAGTCGCTGCTCTCCCGCTACGACTCCGCCCGTGGCCGCGCCGCGCGCCGCGACCTGCTCCAGGTGGAAGAGGACCTGCGCCGCTACGTGTCGTCGGAGCTGAACGAGACCCGCCGCGAGCTGTCCCAGGACAAGCAGGAGGCCCGCTCCAGCGCCCGCGAGGTGCGCCACGACGGCAACCGCTACGACGACCGCAAGGACCACCGCGACGACGTGCGCGACGCCCGCCAGGAGTCCCGTGCCCTGCAGCAGACGCGCTCCATCTCCCAGGAGCTCAACAACCTCTACGGCCGGATGGACAGCGGCAGCCTCAGCCGCAAGCGCATGCTCATCGCCGACCTGGTCCAGCTCGCCCGCACCGAGACGGCGCAGAACCGCCAGGAGACGCGCGAGGACCGCCGCGAGGCCCGCGAGGACAGCCGCTGGCATTAACCCAGGGCTCGTTTGACGTTTTCGTCGAGGATTAATCTTCTCCAGGGATGAGCAAAGGGCATCCCACTCCGGAGAAACTACGTCGGGCCATCCAGGACGAGGGCCTATCGTACGCGCAGATTGCCCACCTGATAGGCGTTGCATGGTGACGATCAGCCGCGTCCTGCGGTTGCACTGAGAGACAGGAGACGTCGTCCCGTGCCGCCGCCGAAAGGCGACGGCAACTTCTCGCCCATTCTGGGAAAGGTGGCTACCGAGATTAAGCGGCTGGTGGCCCAAAAGCCGGACGCGACGGTACGTAAGCTGATGGCGGAATTGACGGCCCGCACGGGCATCGCCACCGTTCGGCCCGCCATGCAAAGGGCCCTGCATCGACTGGGCTTCTCACACAAAAAAGTCCTTCGCCGCCTGCGAATGCGACGCGCCGCCAAACATCTGGCGCAGGTGCGTCCTCACCGTGCTCCTGAGCACCGTGGACGTGCGGCGACTCGGCTTTCTCGACGAGTCCTTCTGCGGTACATCCATGGCGCGCGAGTACGGTTGGGTTCCGGTAAGCAAACGCGCCCGAGGCGTGCGCCCTGGGGGCGCTAGACGACCTTGACGTTGGTAGGCGCCATCCGCTTGGGGTGCACGCCCAAGTTGAGGCCCCATCGAGGGGCCATCAATGGGCGCATTTTCGCCCGCTTCGTCCGCCAGCGCCTTGGCGCCCACAAGGTACACAGTGAGAGCAAGGCGGTCGGAACCTGCGTGGTGTACCTGCCCACCTATAGCCCTGACTTCAAGGCCATCGAGCTGTAGTGGGCGGACCTGAAGCGCCAGCTTCGCCGAATTGCTCTTCGGGCCATCGAGAACTGGTGCGGACGATGAGGCATCTACGCGCGGCCACTCAGCTCGCAAAGCTCGCAGCTTGGTTCCGCCACTACCTCACCGTCCTTCAACTCAACTGTTCCCAGCGTTAGTCCTGGTCGTTCTTGCGAGGAGCTCTGCGACCCGGACCACTGCGGCGATTGCGTCTATATACGTCTTTCAATAGCGCATCAATGAAGCGAGACTTCTCATTTGTTGCGGCTATCAACTCTCTGCCGGTGTCGCGAAGCACCTCGGGCTCACGTAGGCATAGGCTCGAAGAGATCGAGGTAATGAGATCATCAATCTCCACACCCTTGAGCGCAAGTTCTTCTTTGAGGTCGTCGAGAAAATGATCGTAATTCATTATTTTCATCCGAGGGTAGCGACCGTTTTCTTCTTGCGAAACCATCCCGGCCTCCGCCAAACGATGCAGCAGCCGCTCAAACACTTCTCGAACTCTATCCATAAGATGCCCGGCGAAATGCGAGGTTGAGGGAAGCCTTCGGCGGCGCGAATTGACACCAGGCCTGCCTGCTTGGCCTTCTTGTTCAGAGACGACGCCGGAGTCAACAACTGCAAGCAGCGTGCAAAGCAGCGCAGCGCGAGACGTAAGCGTGAAAGCAATATCCCTGGCCGCCTTTATCTCCTGGATAAGATTGCTTTCATAGCCTTCGATACCAGAAAGAAGACCGAGCTGAACTGGAAGGCCAAAATCTCTCCCAGCCGCGATTCCATTTTTCTTGGGGAGCCGTGTGCATTTAAAGAGACGACGAGCAAGACCTTCGTCAACTTGGACCCCACCGGCAGACATCAGAAATAGCCACCGCCACATCCCTCCATCCACCGGCTCAAGCATGAACGAAACTGACCTTAGAGAGTCTTCAACAGTTGTCTCGCGTAGACGTTCGGCCGCAGTTGAACCAATCAACACCACAGATGCGGCAAGATTGGCTCCTACCTCCAATGAATTCCGCCCATACCGAAACTTCTGATGCGCCTCTTCATACAGAGACAGCAGTCTGCCTTCGATAACGAGTCTATATATCTCCTGCGTGCGATTGAGTATATTACTTAGTCCTGGCAAAAACAGTTGGCGGTCAGGCTGGTCGTCGACATTCTCGCCACGCATGAAGTACCGAAAACCACCCAACATTGGACGCAACATGTCCTCTACTTCGACCGGCAAGAGTCGAGGACCAAAACAGGCCAAGAGTCTCTTTGCCGCATCTTCTGTTGATTGATGCCAAGTCTCGCCTCCGGAAACATCCTCGACACGATGCACCACCGCATCAAGGTCCTGTCCTATTGATTCCGCAACAAGAAATTCAGCAAAACTCTTATGAACAAACTCAAATCCCGTCTCCTCCCCTTTCTTGATCTCAGGAGCATTTACAACTGCCACCTCCGTGAGCTCACTTAGCATTACCTCCTCGTGCTTCGGAAAAAGCTTGCGCACAATAGGAACGACGGTCTCAACCTCAAGGGTGTCTGTTGTGCGGATGTACATTTCCCAGGCAATTGCACGCAGAAATTTCCGCATTGCCTCTGGCTCAAGCCAACCTCGGCCGACGGTCTGGGTCGTTTGGCGACGCGAGGTCTCCGCAAGTATTGAACGATATAGATATGCCTTTTCAATGATTTTAGCTTTAGGATCTCCCACTGACATGCGGCCGGCTGTGTGGAGCTGCGCGATGAGATGCAAGGTCAGAGGCCAAGTGGCGAGCTGATGGAGCGCTCCTTGTGAGTTCGTCTTCCTCTCCGACGAATCAAGCATTGCCTCCGGGTAGAACGAAGCGCCCAATCCAGACGAAAACACAGTCCGCCATCGACTGCCCCATGCCGTGACACGTTCTTTGTCGAATGGAAGAACGGTGAGCACATGAGAGCCGCGCGGCAAGCCCGTTCCTCCAGGAAACAAGGTATCCCGACCCGATATGATGAATTTTGCGTTACGCAAAGGCCCGTGACTGGCTGCGTCCAAAAGCGATGCAAAGAACGTTTTGAGCTTTGTCTTACTGGCCATGACCAGTTCGTCAAAACCGTCCATGATCAAGATTAGATTGGGCACGGCATGCAGGTCGGAGAGCTTGCTGATTGCATCTTCGGCAACAAGGTGCTCTTCGATGAATGCTGTCACATCTGCGCCTTCCCTTTGGCGGCGAAGGCGGAGAAAGACGGGATGCATATTGGAATCGCGTGCCAACTCACTTGCAATCATCCGGCAAAGAGTCGACTTACCAGATCCAGGGCCACCGCTCAAAATAATGAGGTCTGTTTCTTCCAGCCGAGTGCTTACGAGAGCGCCAATCAGTCGACCAACATCTGGAACTATTTCAGGAGTATCTGCTGTGCCCAACAGGCCCGCGCGATGGTATCGGACCCGAGGAGCCACAAACACTCGGCTAACACCAAAATCCTCGTTATACATGGTATCTTTTTGATCTGGAAGCGCACGAAGATAATTTCGATACCTTTGCCATCTAGCTGGGCGAAAATCCGCCTGAGTGACTTCCGACTTCCATCCCTCCAAGGCTTTTCCGATGGCTGTCAATTGACTCAGGATTGATTCGCTAGTTTGGCTTTCTTGCTCCAAGGCAAGGTAGTTTCTCATCCATGTCGCCAGCGGATCGGATTTCGCCAACGAGACGCGAAATCGCTCTCGAGCTTCCGCCATTACTGCCCCAGCCAACTTTGAGGCTTCTTGAATGTTTAGGCACTCGAGTGTGGACGACAGCCATTCTTGATACGCACCATAGAGAGCTAACTGCTTGTCCGTTGGTGCGACCGTGTAATGGAACCGTAACTCTGCCTCTCCAATGGCTGCAGCTCTTTCAGACACAGTGCGCGTGAACTGCTCTACCCCCCTGAAGTCCAGCGCCAAGCCAGACAACCCATGCAACGCCTTGGAAAGCTCTTGATTCTTAGCAATGGACTCAACAATAGTTCTCTGCACGAGCGTATAATATGCCAACCTAAAACGCTCGTATGTGGTTTCAAGTGGAAGGCTCCCGGCCTTTTCTGGCTCCAATCGCTCCAAGACTTTCGAGAAAGACTTGACACCAGCCGCTGCGGCCGCAAGCAATGCTGAGCCGATGGCTAGAGGGGTGGGGGTTGTTAACGCCAAAAGAACGGTTGGGAATGCAATGGCAGTTGCGAATTCCTTTATAATGTCGGCGTCTGTTGCGAGGTTCTTCGCAAGGGAGTCGCTAGCGCGCTTTGCGTTAATCATTTGAATGAATCCAGTTGGTTGGGTCTCTGGTGCAGCATAGAGCCTATAGGAACTTAGAGCCTGTTGAAATGGAGCGAGCGGGCCAGGGCGTTGAAGGAACAAGATGGCCGACCTGCCAATGCCCACGCGCACGCCGTATCCGAGCGACCTGACGGACGAACAGTGGGCGCACATTGAGCCGTTCGTTGGGCCCGTGGGAGGTGGACCCAAGGACCAAGTGCACCCGCGCCGCGAAGTGGTGAATGCCATCCTCTACGTGACGCGGACGGGCGTGCAATGGCGCTTTCTGCCGCACGACCTGCCCGACTGGCAAAGCGTCTACCACTACTTCCGGCTGTGGAAGAAGGACGGCACTTGGAAGCGCGTGCACGATGCGCTGCGCGGCAAGGTACGCTAGGAGCTGTCCCTGATCTCCGGCCCGAAATTCAACTTGGTGGATCAAACACCGGCGTTGGACCCGGCCTTGAGGGGCATATGAGGTTGCCAGCCAGAGTCAGACATGATCAACGCTGGCTGTGCGCCGACATGAACTGAGCGATGCCGAGTGGAGCCGCATCAAGCCCTTGCTGGGCTCGCGTAGCGGCCCACCCTCGAAGCGAGGGGACCGCGACTTCATCAACGCCGTCATCTGGCGCGTGAAGACAGGGGTGCAATGGCGGGACCTTCCGGAGCGATTCGGCCATTGGAAGACCGTCTACAACCGCTTCCACCGCTGGGCGCAAGCTGGGCGCTGGGAAGCCATCTTCAGTAACCGTCCGGCCAACGACGTGCCGTGAGGGATTGCCGGGGGCGCGGCGCACAGCGGACGCTTCCATGCATGGCGAAGCAGGTGGAGAAGCCGGAGTGGGCGCGCGTCGCGGAAGCGTTCGAGGCCAGCGGTTTGACGCAGCGGCAGTTCGCACAGCAGCGCGGCGTGAAGCTGAGCACGTTGCAGTCGTGGGTGTACCGAAGCCGACGGGCCGCGTCGTCACACGCCGAGCCGGTGCGGCTGTTGCCGGTGCAGGTGGCTGAGCCTGTCGCCGATGAGGCGTCGGTGCTGGAAGTGGTGGCCGCGGGCGGAGCGCGAGTGAGATTCGTCGTGGGCACCGACGTAACGTACGTGGCGCTTCTCGTCGCGGCGCTGGGGCGGTGAGGCGGTGTTCTCTCTGCCTGCGTCGGTGCGCGTGGTGCTGGCGACGGAGCCGGTGGACATGCGCAAGTCCATCGACGGATTGATGGCCTTGGTGCGCACGGCGTGGGGCGAGGACGTCTACTCGGGGCACCTCTTCGCCTTCGTCTCGCGGCGGGGCGACCGCATCAAGGTGCTGACGTGGAGTCGGGGCGGCTTCGTGCTGCTCTACAAACGGCTGGAGACGGGAAGATTCCGCCTGCCCCGCGTGGAGGAGGAAGCGACGTGCGTGGAGCTGGACGCCACGCAATTGGCGATGCTGCTGGACGGCATCGACGTGGCCCAGGTGAAGCGGCAACCCGCCTGGACGCCTCCCGGGCGCACGGGCAGCTGAGACGGACTGGGGACACCGGGACGGGCCGTTATTCGAGAGTGCCTCGCGTGCTGCCCCAGAACCACTTCTGCCCCTGGCGGGAAGAAGCCGAGGAACTCAAAGCCGAGGTGGGCCGAATCGGCGGAGAGCTGGACACCCTCAAAGGGCAGATGGCGGCGCTGCAACGCCACGTCTTCGGCCGCAAAACCGAGCGGATGCCGTCCGTCGCCAGCGAGCTGCGCCAGGCCGCGGCGAGCCCCGCGTCGAAAGCAGCGCGGGACGAGGCGGCCCTGCGGACACGGCGCGAGCGTGCGGCCCACAGGGCCGAGGAGGCCCCCAGTCGCGAAGTCCGGCATCTGGTGCCACCCGCGGCCCGGCGCTGTCCCTCGTGCGGCAGCGAGGACTTGAAGCCGCTGGGCGCGGGCCGCACCTCGGTGGTGTACGAGTACGTACCCGCCTTCTTCGAGCGCCAGGTGCACGTGCAGGAAGTCCTCGCGTGCGCCTGCGGCCAGGGCGTGGTGACGGCCCCCGTGCCCGCCAAGGTGGTGGACAGGGGCGAGTACGGCCCGGGCTTCCTGGCGCACGTGGTGACGTCCAAGTGCGCCGATGCCATGCCTCTGCACCGGCTGGCGCAGCGGATTGAAAGAGCCAGTGTGCCCATGAGTCGCAGCACGCTGACGGACCTCTTCCACCAGGCCGCTTCGGTGCTCCTGCCGCTCTCGTCGCACCTCCTGCAAGTCATTGCGGCCGCCGAGGTGGTGTGGGCCGACGAGACGCCCATGCGCGTGCTGGACGTGAAGAAGACAAAGCAAGGCTACCTCTGGACTTTCCTCGCCCAGACGCAGCAGGGCGAGTGGCTGCTGGGCTATCGCTTCAGCCTGGGCCGAGCGGGCAAGACGCCCACGGACGTCTTGGGCGGCACCCGGGGCGCCCTCGTGGTGGATGCGTACACGGGCTACAATGCGGTGACGCTGCCCGAAGGCCGCGTGCGTGTGGGCTGCTGGGCCCACGTGCGCCGCCGCTTCTTCGAGGCGCTGCCCACCGCGCCCGAGGCCCGTGAGGCCCTGGACTTCATCCTCGCCCTCTACCGCGTGGAGGCGCAGGCCCGCGATGCGGGCCTCGTGCGGACCGACGCCCACCGCGAGCTGCGAATGCAGCTCAGCGCACCTGTCCTCGCCGCGCTGCGCACCTGGCTGGAGAAACAGACCCCGCTCCACCTACCGAAGGGGCCGCTGGGGCAGGCTCTCTCCTACGCCCGAAAACAGTGGGACGCCCTCACGCGATTCGTCTCCGATGAGCGCCTGCCCTTGGACAACAACCGCAGCGAGGCGGCGCTGCGCAAAGCGGCCCTGGGAAGGAAGAACTTTCTCTTCGTCGGCCACGAGGCCGCGGGGCAGAACCTCGCAGGCCTCTACGCCCTCGTCGCCACCTGCGAGGCCAACGGCGTCAATCCCGAGACGTACCTCGCCGACGTGCTGCTGCGCGTCCAGACACACCCGCATGCGCGCATCGGCGAGCTGCTGCCGCACGAATGGAAGCATCTGCGCGCCGCCGACTCTTCCTGACGCCACCTCACCACGGCATCTCTCCCCGCTGGGACTCGCGGTGCCCGCCGAGCACGGCCGAGGCTTGCCTTCAAGCTCGCCGACACGTCATTGGCCGGACGGTTACCATCTTCAAGGCCCTGCGACTTCCTGAGGATGAGCTCGGCTCGCTGGCAGACGCCTCCGTCGTCCGGGCGCATCAGGACGCCTCGGGCGGAAAAGGGGGGTCCGAAGCAATGCTCTGGGGCGTTCTCGAGGAGGTTTTTCGACGAAGGTTCACGCCGTCACAACGACGGGCGGTAAGCCGCTCCACCTCGCGCTGACGGCCGGACAGCAGCATGAGTCCACGATGGCCGAGGAACTGCTGGTGCACGCCGAAGGCGACGCCTTCATCGCGGACACCGCCTATGACGCCGAGCGCATTCGCGCCAACGCCCAGAAGGTGGGGATGAAGCCCGTCATCCATCCCCATCCCAGCCGGAAGCAGGCTCCACCTCTGGACCGAACCCTCTACCGGCTGCGCTACCGGGTGGAGTGCTTCCTCCACGACCTCAAATGCTTTCGCGCCGCTGCCACCCGTTACGACAAGACAGAGACCTGCTACCTCGCCGTCCTGCACGTCGCCTCCATGCTTCTCTGGCTGCGTTAATCAGGGACAGCCCCTAGCGGTTCTCTACGTGTTGCGCGGCGCGGCAGACGTCCTCCACTGACGTAGATGCTTCCATCATCTTGCAATGGTGATCGTGAATGACGGTGGCGTTCACATTCCACCACACCGTCACGCGTCCTCGGCGGCGGTGAAGCCCTCCAGCCGCTCGATGCCCAGCTTCTTCATCCGGCTCTGCAGCGTGGACGGCTTGAGCCCCAGCAGCGCCGCCGCGCCGCCTTCACCATAGACGCGGCCCCGGGTGAGCGTGAGCACGCGCAGGATGTGCTCGCGC
This sequence comes from Corallococcus sp. AB018, assembly GCF_003986945.1. Lineage (NCBI taxonomy): Bacteria > Pseudomonadati > Myxococcota > Myxococcia > Myxococcales > Myxococcaceae > Corallococcus > Corallococcus sp. AB018. The sequence continues at coordinate 9,929 of NZ_RAWR01000092.1, forward strand.
TGCACCGCCGCCAGCGTGGCCACCTTCGCCCCCGCGGGCAGCGGCGCCGGGGTCTCCTCCACCGACACCGGGCCCGGCACCTCCCGCGCGCGCTCGCCGTTCGCCAGGTCGAAGGACTGCGCCGTCAGCTCCTGGCCGCGCGTGAGGATGGTGGCGCGCTCCAGCGCGTTCGCCAGCTCGCGCAGGTTGCCCGGCCAGTCGTAGGACGCCAGCCGCGTCAGCCCTGACGCCGTCACCCGCATGCCCCGCCGGCCCGTGCGCTTCGCCTGCTCCTCCAGGAGGAACGCGGTGAGCTGCGGCAGGTCCTCGCGCCGCTCGCGCAGGGGCGGCAGCCTCAAGGGGAAGACGCTCAGACGATAGAAGAGGTCCTCGCGGAAGCGCTTCTGCGCGATGGCCTGGTGCAGGTCCACGTGCGTCGCCGCGAGGATGCGCACGTCCGCCCGCACCGTCTTGTCACTGCCCACGGGCTCGAACGACTTCTCCTGGAGCGCGCGCAGCAGCTTCGCCTGCAGCTCCACCGGCAGTTCGCCAATCTCATCCAGGAGCAGCGTGCCTCCGTGCGCCATCTGGAAGCGGCCCGCCCGGTCGCGGTTCGCGCCGGTGAAGGCTCCCTTCACGTGGCCGAACAGCTCGCTCTCCAGCAGGCCCGCGGGAATGGCCGCGCAGTTGAGCGACACGAAGGGCTGATCCGCCCGCGCGCTCCAGCGGTGGATGGCCCGCGCCAGCCGCTCCTTGCCCGTGCCCGTTTCACCGGTAATCAGCACGGGCGTGTCCGTCTCCGCCACCTGACGCGCGCGCAAGGACAGGTCGCGCATCACCGGACTCAGGGACGTCTCCAGGATGCCTTCGGAGTCCCCGCCCAGCTGCGACTCCAAGAGCTTCGCGTGCTCGTGGTCCTGACGGTGCAGCCGCTCCGCCGTCGCGCGCTGCTCCGCGCCCTGGAGCGCGGTCGCCAGCATCTGGCCGTAGACCTCCACCAGGTCCACCACCGGCTGCGCGTACGTCTCACACTGCACGCGGTCCAGCGTCAGCACGCCGTAGCAGCGCTCCCCCGCGCACAGCGGAACCACCATGCACGAGTGCCCCGCGGGCAGGTCCAACACCCCGTCGAACGGGTCGCCATCCCCGTGCGAGTGGTCCTCCTCCGTGAAGGCCCGTGCCCGCCGAGTCTCCAGCGCCTGCTTCAGGGATGGGAAGTCCGCCAGCTGCAGCGAATGCTTGCGCACCGCCTGGTTCGCGAGCGGGCCGCGCGCCGCCACCGCCTCCAGCCGCCCCTCCTTGAGGAGGAACAGCGTGGCCAGGTCGAAGGGCACCACGCGGGACACCCAGTCCAATCCCCGACGGAGCAGCTCTCCCACCCCTTCTTCGGTGGTTGCCAGCTCGACCAGCTCCCGAGCATCCTGCGTCACTTCCGGGTGGCGCCCCATCAGTTCATCCGGCATGTGTTAGCGATAATAGCGGCCCACCGAAATTGCAGTGGCGAAAGGCACCGGGATTTCGTTATTCACCAGCCCGGCGTCACCGCCCCGCCGGTGCGAATCTCAGGGGGAGCTGTAACCTCCTGGAATCAGGGCAGTTGATGCGCTGGCACGGTGGCTGCTTTACCCGGTAGCAACTCATCACCTCTGGGGTGGACCACGGTGGCCCGCCCCCCATCCCCAAGGAGTCGAATCCCATGCTGACCGTTGGCGACAAGCTTCCGAACTTCAAGCTGAAGGGCACCGTGAGCCTGGAGAAGAACAAGGAGTTCCAGGACATCTCCAACGACACGTACAAGGGCAAGTGGACCGTCCTGTTCGCGTGGCCGAAGGACTTCACGTTCATCTGCCCGACGGAGATCGCGGAGTTCGGCAAGCACAACAAGGACTTCCAGGACCGCGACGCGCAGGTGCTGGGCCTGTCCACCGACAGCGAGTTCGTGCACCACGCGTGGCGCACGCACCACCCGGACCTGAAGAACCTGCCCTTCCCCATGCTGGCGGACATCAAGCGCGAGCTGTCCAGCGCGCTGGGCATCCTGCACAAGGAAGAGGGCGTGGCCCTGCGCGCCACGTTCATCGCGGACCCCGAGGGCATCATCCGCCACGTGTCCGTGAACGACCTGTCCGTGGGCCGCAACGTCAAGGAGACCGTCCGCACGCTGGACGCGCTCCAGACCGACGAGCTGTGCCCGTGCAACTGGCAGAAGGGTGAGGAGACGCTCACCACGAAGCTGCAGAAGGCGGGGTAAGGCACCATGGCTTCGCTCGAAGTCGTCCGCAGCGAGCTTGCGGACGCCCACAAGGACACCCGCCTCAACCTCTCCGCGGTCCTGGAGAGCACGACCCTCACCCCCGAGCAGCGCTGGGGGACGGCCGTGGCATGCGCCTTCGCCGCCCGGAACGAGCGGCTGAAGGAGGCCATGCTGAACGAGGCCAGGCAGGCACTGGGCGACAAGGCCACGCCGGTCATCGAGGACGCGCGTGCCGCAGCCTCGCTGATGGCGATGAACAACGTCTTCTACCGGTTCCGTCACATGATCGGGAAGGAGTCGTACGCGACCAAGCGGGCCGGGCTGCGGATGAACCGGCTGGCCCAGGTGCTGACCAACAAGGTGGACTTCGAGCTGGTCTGCCTCGCGGTCAGCGCCATCAACGGCTGCGAGATGTGCATCCAGTCGCATGAGAAGGTCGTGCTGGAAGGCGGCCTGAGCGAGGAGCACGTGCACGATGCGGTCCGCATCGCGAGCGTCATCCACGCGGCGGCGGTTGGACTGGAGTCCTAGTCCCCTCGTCGTTATCTCTGAGTTGTGATTGGCGCCCTCCGGTGGATGACACCGGGGGGCGCTGTCTTTTCTCTTCCGACGTCCCACCCTTCACCGAAAGGAACGTGTTCGTCATGGCCCTCTACAAGAGCCCGAGTCCCCTGTCCGAACAGGCCCGCACCGCCATCTCCGCCACCCTCAACGAGCGGCTCGCGGATGGGTTGGACCTGCACTCGCAGATCAAGGTCGCCCACTGGAACATCAAGGGCCCGCAGTTCGCCGCGCTGCACCCGCTGTTCGAAACGTTCGCGGTGAGCCTGGCCAACCACAACGACTCCATCGCGGAGCGCGCGGTGACGCTGGGCGGCCGCGCGTACGGCACCAGCCGCCACGTGGGCACGCACAGCCGCCTGCCAGAATATCCGCAGGAGACCTCGCGCGACCTGGAGCACGTGAAGCTGCTGGCCGAGCGCATCGAGGTGTACCTGGGCGGCCTGCGTGAGAGCCGCACGGCGGTGGAAGGACTCAAGGACACGGACACGGTGGACCTCTTCACCGGCATCATCACCGAGTTCGAGAAGCACGCCTGGTTCCTCCGGGCCTCCCTGGAAGGCTAGGGGCTGCGCCGAAGCAGGGGGCGCGCTAGCGTGTAGTCCGTGAGCGACAGCGTCCCCCTGCATGCGTTTCGCACCGTGCCCCGCACGGGCGTCATCTTCGTCACCGCCGAGGCCACTCGCCGCGGCTACCGTCCCGGTGACCCGGAGTGGTGCAACCTGGGCCAGGGTCAGCCGGAGACGGGGGATTTGCCCGGTGCTCCGTCGCGCGTGCACTCGGTGACGGTGGACATGGCGGACCAGGAGTACGCCCCCGTCGCGGGCCTCTGGGAGGTACGGGAGGCCATCGCGGGGCTCTACAACCGGCTCTACCGCAAGGGGATGTCCAGCCAGTACAGCGCGGAGAACGTCTGCCTGTCCGGCGGCGGCCGCGCGGCCCTCACCCGCGCCGCGGCGAGCCTGGGCAGCGTGAACCTGGGGCACTTCCTCCCGGACTACACCGCGTACGAAGAGCTGCTGGACGTCTTCAAGGCTTTCACCGCCATCCCCATCCTGCTGGAGGGCGAGCGCGGCTACGCCTTCACGCACGACGACCTGCGCCGGGAGATTCAGGGGCGCGGGCTGTCCGCCCTGCTCTTCTCCAACCCGTGCAACCCCACCGGCAAGCTGGTGCAGGGCGAGGAGCTGGCGCGGTGGGTGGGCGTGGCGCGCGAGCTGGAGTGCTCGCTGCTCATCGACGAGTTCTATTCGCACTACATCTGGACGGGCCGCCCGGGCGTGCTGCCGGTGGAGAGCGCCGCCCGGTACGTGGAGGACGTGAACCGCGACCCGGTCATCCTCTTCGACGGGCTCACCAAGAACTGGCGCTACCCGGGCTGGCGCATGACGTGGACGGTGGGACCCAGGCAGGTCATCGACACGGTCGCCAGCGCGGGCAGCTTCCTGGACGGCGGCGGCAGCCGGCCCCTGCAGCGCGCGGCGATTCCGCTGCTCCAGGAGGACGCGGTGGTGGCGGAGACGCGCGCCATCCACCACACGTTCCGGGAGAAGCGGGACCGGTTCCACTCCCGGCTGGAGCGGCTGGGCATCCGCACGGACCGCGCGCCGGACGGGACGTTCTACGTCTGGGGCAACTTGTCCGGGCTGCCCGCGCCGCTCAACGACGGCATGGCCTTCTTCCGCGCCGCGCTGGAGCACCAGGTCATCACCGTGCCCGGTGAGTTCTTCGACGTGAACCCCGGCAAGCGCCGCGCGCGGGCGTCGCGCTTCCGCAACTACGTGCGCCTGTCCTTCGGCCCGTCGTGGGAGACGCTGGACAAGGCGCTCCTGCGGCTGGAGTCGCTCGTGCTCAAGCACACGCCCGGCGCCATGCCGTGAAGTCGAAGCTCCGGCCCCGAGCGACTCAGGACTCGGGGGCCGGGTGCGTCTGGAACTCCGCGGTGGCCATCACGTGCACCTTCTTGCGGTGGGACACGGGGAAGCCCAGCGAGGCCGTCCGCTTCACGCTGTAGCTGCCCGACGGGGCCATGGGCATCACGTCCTCGTTCCCGCCTCCGTAGGCGCCGCCGTGGTTCCCGAAGGCCCGCGACTCCCAGGTGCGCTCGGAGAATCGGTGCAGCCCGGCCACCGTCACGCCCAGCCCGGCGGCCACGCGGCGCGCCTTCTTCACCGACTCGCGGGCCAGCGCCTCCAGCCAGTCCTGCCGGGCCTCCGGCTCGTGCGTGTAGCCCCACTTGAGCTCGCGCAGCGTCGCCTGCTTCAGGCCGGACAGCGCGGCGAGCACGTCCCCCACCCGGGCCATGTCCACCAGGCGGATGCGCACCGTGTAGAGGGCGGACGAGGAGCGCGTGAGCAGCCCCTCCTGGGTCTCCGCCTGCACCGACTGGAGGGTGAAGGCCGAGGCCTGCACGCCCAGGTCCTCCATGAGGCGCACCAGCGCGGCCACCTCCTTCGCGTTGGCGAAGGCCGCGTTGCCGGTGAAGAACGAGGACGCCTTCACATCCACCACCGCGTCCACGTGGTCCGCCTCCAGTTCGTGCTCGGCGGACAGCTCCACGACGATGATTCCCGACTCGGTTGCGGCTCGCTCCGACATGCGACTCCCTGGGAGTGACTGGAACGGCGAGTATAGGCCCACGACTCAGGCCAGGGGGCGTGCCTATGCTCGCGCCACGACCATGCGACGCATCCCGTCCCGGCTGTGGCTGTTGTGCGCGCTGTACTTCGTGCAGGGGCTGCCTTTCGGCTTCCAGGTGACGGCGCTGCCCGTCTACCTGCGCACGCGCGGCGTGTCTCTGGCAGCGCTGGGGTTCGCGGGCGCGCTGTCGCTGCCATGGATGCTCAAGGCGCTGTGGGCCCCGCTGGTGGACCGCTACGGCTCCGCGCGCATCGGGCGCAGGCGTTCGTGGATTCTCCCCATGCAGGCGGGCCTGGCCCTCGCATGCGCGGGGGCGGCCTTCGCGGCGGGGCAGGACTCGCTGCCGCTGCTGTTGAGCCTCATCTTCGTGATGAACCTCTTCGCCGCGACGCAGGACATCGCGGTGGACGGCCTGGCGGTGGACCTGCTGCGTCCGGAGGAGCTGGGCCTGGGCAACACCGCGCAGGTGGTGGGCTACAAGCTGGGCATGCTCACCGGGGGCGGTCTCCTGGTGTGGGCAAGCGCGAGCATCGGGTGGTCCGGGCTGTTCCTCGTCATGTCGGCGCTGTGCCTGACCGTCTTCACCATCGTCCTCTTCGTGCGCGAGCCGCCTCCGCGCGAAGCCGAAGGCCCCGAGTCCGCGAAGCTGGACTGGCCCGCGCTCTGGGCCCGCATCAAGTCCGCGCTCACCGTGCCGGGCACCGGGTGGCTCTTGCTCTTCATCGGCACGTACAAGCTGGGCGAGACGATGTCCGACGTCCTCTACAAGCCCTTCCTCGTGGACGCGGGCTTCACACCGGCGCGCATCGGCCTGTGGGTGGGCACGTGGGGCACCGCCGCGTCGCTCCTGGGGTCCACGTGCGGTGGGCTCCTCGCCGCGCGATTGCCGCTGCTGCGCGCGGTGGCCCTCACCGGAACGCTGCGCCTGTTGCCGCTCGCGGGGCGGTGGCTGCTCACGCAGGCGGGCGTCAGCGACGCGGGCGTGCTGGGCGTCACGCTCACCGAGGAGTTCTTCGGCGGCGCGCTCACCACCGTGATGTTCGCGTTCATGATGTCGCGCACGGACCGGAGAATCGGCGCCACGCACTACACGCTGCTGGCCAGCGTGGAGGTCGCGGGCAAAGCGCCCGCGGGGCCACTGGCGGGCCTGCTCGCGGATCCGAAGTTCGGCAACCTGGGCTACGGGAACATGTTCCTCCTGGGCGTCGCGCTGTCCGCCGCGTTCCTCGCGCTGCTCGCGCCCCTGCGCCGCAACGTGCCCACGCCCGCGGCACCGCAGCCCGCATCGTGAAACATTCCAGCCTCGCGACACGCTGATTCACGCGCGTGAGCGCTGTCAGGGGAGCGTGGTACTGGCCACCGAGTCGTCCGCGGTGCCCCCCTTGAACGCGCGCCCGTGACACGGGCCGCGAATGAAGAGGTCCCCATGAAGACCCTGTCGATGACGTCGCTGCTGAGCGGTCTGGCCCTGTTCGCCGCTCCGGCGGCCTTCGCCTCGTCCACCACCAGCATCCCTGCCTTTGAAGCGAGCATCTCCACGGCGCAGGGCCCCTTGAGCCCCGGTGGCGCGACCATCCTCCGCTCGGAGCTCCGGACCGCGATGGAGGCGTTCATCTACGACACCGGCGGCCCCCAGGGCGTGGACAGCGCCGAGCGCGCCTACCTCACCACGCGCCTCAACGACACGCCGTTCCAGCAGTCGCTGACGGGCACCGCGGCGAAGTACTACGCGGACTTCTACGAGCTGAACGACGCGACCTTCACGAGCTACCCGCTGTACCAGGGCTCCGTCGCCGGCACCGCCGCGTCGCTGTTTGGCGCCACCGGTCCGCTGGCGTCCAACGCGGACATCCGGGAGGGCTACATCCCCAACGGCCAGGGCATCGCCAACCAGGCCACGCTGGGCACCGCGTTCACCACCTACTTCGAGCCGCCCGTCGGCCCCTTCCAGCCCATCACCGTGAAGGAGCTCATCGAGCGGCTTGGCACCACTTCCATCAAGGGCAGCACCCCCAGCGTGGACGAGGTGGAGGGCGCGGTGGCCTACATCACGCAGATTTCGCGCAACAGCAACCGGCTGTACGTCGCGGACTGGACCTGCCGCCGGTGCAGCTTTTCGCCGTGGAACACGCGGGGCTACGTCATCGCCGCGGTGAGCACGGACCGCCGCTTCGTGCGCATGGTCTCCGTGTGGACAGCGGACTTCGGGAACGACTGATGCGACGCACCGCCGCACAGCGGACGTCCTGAAACATTCCAGTCCCGCGACACGCTCTTTCACGAGCGTGTCACGAGCGCGCGTGTCACCGGAACCTCACGCCGGATGTGTCAGGGGAGCGTGGTACTGGCCAGCGCGTCGCTCGCGGTACTCCCCCTTGAATGAAGAGGCTCTCCATGAAGACCCTGTCGATGAAGTCGCTGGTGGGCGCCCTGATGCTGTTCTCCGCTCCGGCGTTCGCTGACTCCACCACCAGCATCCCCGCCTTCGAGGCGAGCATCACCGCCGCGAAGAGCGCCAGCAGCCCCGGCGGCACGACCGTCCTCCGCTCGGAGATCCGCAACGCGCTGGACGCGTTCCTCAACGACGTCGGCTATGGCGTGGACAGCGCCGAGCGCGCCTATCTCACCACCCGCCTCAGCGACACGCCCTTCCAGCAGTCCATGACGGGCACCGCGGCGAAGTACTTCGCGGACTTCCATGAGGTGAACGACACGCTCCTCACGGGCTACCCGCTGAACCTGTACCCCGTCGCCCAGACGCCCGCGGTGCTGTTCGGCGCCACCGGCTCGTTCTCTTCCGCGCGCATCTACGAGGGCTACATCCCCAACGGCCAGGGCGTGGCCAACCAGCAGACGCTGGGCGAGGCGTTCAGCAACGCCTTCGGTCCGCAGGCCAGCATCTTCGAGCCCATCACCGTGCGGGAGCTCATCGGGCAGCTCAGCGCGTACAGCTACAACGTGGACGAGGTGGAGGGCGCGGTGGCCTACATCACGGCGATTTCGCGCAACAGCAACCGGCTCTACAGGACGGGCTGGAGCTGCCGCGGGTGCGGCGCGCCGAGCTACACGCAGGGCTTCGCCATCGCGGCGGTGAGCACGGACCGCCGCTTCGTGCGGATGATGTCCGTGACGACGTACGCGGACTGACGTGACGCACCGCCGCAAGCGCGCCGGGACGTCACCTGCGCGCTTGCGGTCCCCGCCGCCTCCGTTCATTGATGCGCGTCACACGCACCGGGTGGGCGGAAGCGCGCTTCCGGCCCGGGCATCACGCAGCACCGGGAGGAAGCACCATGGCGGAGATGAAGACGTATACGGGTGGCTGCCACTGTGGACAGGTCCGCTACGAGGCGACCACGGACCTGGCGCAGGTGGTGAGCTGCAACTGTTCCATCTGCCACAAGATTGGCGCGGTGCTGACGTTCGTCCCGCCGGAGCAGTTCAAGTCCCTCTCCGGCGCGAACGTGGTGCAGACCTACCAGTTCAACAAGAAGGTCATCAACCACCTGCACTGCCCCACCTGCGGCGTGGAGTCCTACGCCACCGGCAAGGGCCCGGACGGCAAGGAGATGTTCGCCGTCAACCTGCGCTGCCTGGACGGCCTGGACCTGTCCACGGTCACGCCCTTCCCCTACAACGGCCGGGACGCGTAAGCGCCCCCGCTCACGCCCGGCGGCCCCGCCACATCAGGCCCCCTGCGACGAGGACCGCCGCGGAAGGAGCGGCCCACGGAAGGGACTTCCGCAGCCGGTGCTCCCAGACGTCCACCCGGTCCGCCAGCATCAGCAACATCCAGTGGCCGGGCTTGTGGTCGGGCTTCGCGTAGGCCGCTTTTCGCAGCAAGCCGCTCAGCCCCTTCGGAGGCTGGGCGGTGCCGAACACGGGCGGCATCTGCTTGCGGCCGGCGTGCTTGAACACCGGCACCTCCGCGTGCTGGAGCGCGATGGGCGCGCGAGCACCCGCCAGCGGCTTCGGCGCCGTCTCCATGGGGACGCCCGGACGGTTGGCGGGGTCCTGGTCCACGGCCGAAGTGGGGTTCGCTTTCGCCCGCGCCTTCGCGTGGCCGTTCTTCGCGCGGCTCGATTTCCGCGTCGTCTTCTGGGGCATGACGTGCCTCCTGTAATGGCGAGTGGTGTCTGTCAGGCGTGGCCGTGCGGCATGAGTACGCACTTCACGCACCCGTCCTGCTTCTGCGCGAACAGGTGGTAGGCGTCCGGCGCCTGCTCCAGCGGGAAGCGGTGGGTGATGATGCTCTTCGCGTCGATGCGGCCCTTCTGGATGTGCTCCAGCAGGTGCGGCATGTACCGGCGCGTGTTCGCCTGGTTCATCCGCAGCGTCAGGCCCTTGTTCATCGCGGTGCCAATGGGCACGAAGTTCCACGGGGGCCCGTACACGCCGATGATGGAGACGTTGCCGCCCTTGCGCACGGAGTTGATGCACCACTCGATGACGGTGGGCGCGCCGGCCTCCAGCTTCAGTCCCAGGCCCAGCACGCGGTGCGCGCGCGAGCCTTCCGCCTCCATGCCCACCGCGTCGATGCAGACGTCCGGGCCGCGGCCGTCGAACAGCTCCTTCAGGTGCAGGATGATGTCGCCCACCTCCTTGAAGTTCACCGTCTCCACGTTGGCGAACTTCCGCGCGAACTCCAGGCGGTACGGCACGTGGTCCACCGCCACCACGCGGCCCGCGCCCATCAGCCACGCGGACTTCATCGCGAAGAGGCCCACCGGGCCCGCGCCGAAGACGACGACCGTCTCGCCGCCCTTGATTTCGCCCATCTCCGCGGCCTGGTAGCCGGTGGGCAGGATGTCGGAGAGGAAGAGGACGGACTCGTCGTCCATGTCGTCCGGAATCTTCATGGGCCCCACGTCCGCGAAGGGCACGCGCACGTACTCCGCCTGCCCGCCGTCGAAGCCGCCCGTGGTGTGCGAGTACCCGTAGACGCCGGAGGCCACGTCGCTGCCGGGGTTGCTGTTCTCGCAGTTCCCGGTGAGGCCGCGCTGGCAGTAGAAGCAGGTGCCGCAGGAGATGTTGAAGGGCACCACCACGCGGTCGCCCTTCTTCAGCTGCGACACCTCCTTGCCCACCTCCTCCACCACGCCGGTGAACTCGTGGCCGAAGGTGCAGCCCACGCGCGTGTCCGGCACCAGGCCGTGCAAGAGGTGCAGGTCCGAACCGCAGATGGCGGCGCGGGTGACCTTGAGGACCACGTCCTGCGGATGCTCGATGCGCGGGTCCGGCTTCTGCTCCACCTGGACGCGATAGGGACCTTGGTAGGTGAGTGCACGCATGCGCGGGATTCCTCCGTCCCTAACGGGTGAGGACGCCCGCGCGCCAAGGCAAGGGACGGTGCGCTCCCGGCCCCTGCTCGGCTAGCCGCCCTCCGGCGGTGCGAAGGTGCCCACGGGCTTGTCCGCCGCCCGCCACAGGTACCAGCTCACCACGCTGCGATAAGGGCGCCAGCGCTCGCCGTACGCCAGCAGCGCCTTGGGCTTGGGCTGTTCCTTCAGGCCATGCAGCATCATGAAGCCCTTGCGCACGCCGAAGTCGTCCACGGGGAGGATGTCCGGCCGGCCCAGGCGGAAGATGAGCAGCATCTCCACGGTCCACTGGCCAATGCCGCGCACCTGCGTGAGGTGCTCGATGAGGTCCGCGTCGGACATGCGGCGCACGCGCGCGAGCGGCGGCACCGTGCCGTCCACCGTCTTGCGCGCCAGGTCCTGGATGGCCAGCAGCTTGTTCGCGGACAGGCCGGCCTCGCGCAGCGTGGCGTCCGGGAGCGCGAGCAGCTTCTGGGGCGTGAAGCCCTTGCCCTGCCCCACCCGCTCGCAGACGCGGCCGAAGATGGTCGCCGCCGCGCGGCCGTGGAGCTGCTGGTAGACGATGGAGTGCGCCAGCGCCTCGAAGGGGCTGTGCAGCGGGGACCGCTCGAAGCGGAACGGGCCAATCGTCTTGAAGAGCGTGCCCAGGATGGGGTCCGCGCGCACGAGGGCGCGGCGCGCGGCGGGCGTGAAGGCATCCGGCAGCAACACAGGGGTGGAAACAGGAGCGCGCGGCATGGGCCGCATGCTGCCCGGCCCCACGCCACGCGCAACCCCCGTGTTGCTTCGGACGCGCCGCGCTAGATGGGCGCGGCCCGCTCCGTCTCCTCGGGCACGTCGTTGCGGGGCTCGCCCTCCATCAGGGAGTCGTATTCCTCCTCCAACTGGATGCCCAGGTCCTCCAGCTGATCCTTGGTCAGGATCTTCCGCGCCGCCTTGAAGAGGTCCTTCTCCTCCTCCTCGACGTGGTGCTCCACCTGCTCCTGGAGGACCTTCATCTTCGCGTCGAACTCCTCGTCGGAGGGCTCCATGTCCAGCAGGTCCGCGATGAGGCGCTTGACGGCGAGGTGCTCCTCCACGGCCTCGCGCAGCTCGTCCTCCGTGTCGTCCTTCTTGATCGCCGGATACAGGTACAGCTCTTCAATCTTCGCGTGCGCGCCCAGCCGGTCGGCGATCTGCTCGAACAACTCCTGGCGCTGGTCGTCCGCGTGGTCCGCCAGCTTCTCGTACTTCTTGAAGAGCTTGGACACCTCTTCGTGCTGCTGCTTGATCAGTTCCAACGCGTTCATTCCCTGCCCCCTGAATGAAAGTGGATGTGCAGAGAGATGGGGGTGGGACCGCCCGAAAGGAAGCCCACCCGCACGCACTTCTCACTTCATCGGCAGCTTCACGGACGGCAGGTCCTTGAGCGCGGGGCCGTTGAGCACGCGCCCGGTGGGGCTGAAGCGGCCGCCGTGGCAGGGGCAGTCCCAGGAGCGCTCCGCGTTGTTCCAGTGCACGTGGCAGCCCAGGTGCGTGCACACCGGGGACACCGCGTGTGGCGTGCCGTTCTCCTCGCGGTAGACGGCCACCTTGCGGCCATCCACCTCCAGGATCTTTCCCTCGCCCGGCGCCACGTCCGCCAGGTGGTGTCCGTCCGGCCTGGCAAGCCGGTCCGCGACGAAGCGGAAGGCCACCTCCGCGTTCTCCTGGATGAAGTCCTTGGCGCCGGCCTTGGGCTTCACCCGGCCCGCGTCGTACAGCGCGGCGTAGGGGTTCTGGTTGCCGAGGATGAGGTCCGACAGCACCATGCCCGCGAGCGTGCCGAACGTCATGCCCGTGCCAGAGAAGCCCGTGGCCACGTACACGTGGCGGCTGCCCACGTTGCGGCCGATATAGGGCAGGCCGTCCGCGGACTCGATGACCTGGCCGGACCAGCGGTGCGTGATGCGCTTCACGGGGAAGCGGTCGCGCGTGTACGCCTCCAGCGCCGCGAAGCGCGCGGCGGTGTCCTCCTCGCTGCCGACCTTGTGGTCCTCGCCGCCCACGATGACGAAGGACACGCCGTCCACCCGCTGCGTGCGGACGTAGTGATACGGGTCGCGGCTGTCGTAGTACTGGCCCGGCTCCAGCGGTGCGTCCAGCGGGGCCGCCACCGCGTAGGTGCGGTACGGGTAGAGCTTGGTGTGCATGGCCACGCGGTTGAGCGGCGTGGTGGTGGCCTCCACCACCGCCTTCGCCGTCACGGTGCCCAGCTCCGTGACGACGCGGCAGGGCGTGCCGTCATGGATGTCCACGACCTTGGTGTTCTCGAAGAGGTGGCAGCCATCGCCGGGGATGCGGTCCGCGAGCGCGAGCAGGTACTGCCGCGGGTGGAACACCGCCTGGTCCTCCACGCGCAGCGCGCCCTTCACCGGGAAGGGCAGCGGCAACTCCTTCGTGTAGGACGCCAGCAGTCCGGCCTGCCGCGCCGCGGACACCTCGTGCAACAGGTCGCGCAGCTCGGCCTCTGTCTCCGCGTAGCGGAAGCCCGGCACGCGGGTGAAGCCGCAGTCGATGGCGAGCGTCTCCACCAGGGACGCAATCTGTTCAATGGCGGCGCGGCTGGACGACGCGGCCAGGTGCGCGCCCTTCTCACCGAAGTCCTTCAGGAGCGTGGTGTACGGCGTGTCCAGCAGCTCCGTGAGGTGCGCGGTCGTCTGTCCCGTCTGGCCGGAGAGGACGCGGTGCATCTCCAGCACGGCCACCTTCTTGCCGGCGCGCTTGAGCAGCCAGGCGGTCGTCAGGCCCGCGATGCCCCCGCCGATGATGGCCACGTCCACGTCCAGGTCGCCCGGCAGGGAGGGGAAGTCCCGGGGAAGCGTCGTCACCGTCCAGAGGGATTTGTGCTGGCGCTCTTCATTCATGCTGGAAGGCTAGGAATCCGCTTCCCAGGGCATAAGCCATGCCTGCCGAGCCCCGCCCGGCCGGTTGCCCAGCGCCGGGTGTATGCGACCCAACAGAGCTTCGCCCCGGGTGTTGGTCAGTCAGGGGCCGGGCGTGAACGGGGCTGGGGTGCGACGGCACCAGCGCGTTAGAACGGCCCTTGGACCCGAAGGTCCGCGCCGGGCGGACCCAAGGAGCATGCGCCGAATGCCCGTGGAACGCGTGGCTGGCGGGGCCAGCCTGGTGGACGTGCTGGACCGCCTGCTGGACAGGGGGTTGCGCTTCGACTCGCCGGCCCTGGAGGTCCTGGGCCGCCCCTCTTCTTTGGAGGGGGAGGCGCGCATCGTGGTGGCATTTTCGGAGGTCCGCACCGCAGACTCGCTGGAACGCGGTCGTTCCCCGCGTCCCCCTTCACCCGGAGCGTAAGGTCGTGGCGTCTCCAGCCCCGCTGCCCCCCGCCGAAGCCGACCCCGGGGCGCGCCTCGTGCTCGCCGAGCACCTGCTCGCCTGCGAGTCCGCCGTCGCCTGTGCGCGAGCGGTCGTGGAGTGGCTCGCGCGCAGGCACGGCGCGTCCACCGCCTGTGTGGGGCCGGGGGATGGCGCGGGTGCGTCCGTGTGCCTGGCCAGTGAAGGGCTGACGGGCGCGCAGCAGGCCGCGCTGGCCCGGGCATGGGACACGCAGGGCTCGCCGCTCGCTGGCTTCCGCAACCGGCCCGGGGCGCGGTGGCTGGCGGCGGACGCGGTCGAGGGCGCGGCGATGCCCGGTGGGTTCCTCGCGGTGCCGCTGGGCCGCTCTGGAGCGCCCGCGGCCGCGCTGCTGGTGGTGGGGCTGCCCGGCCCGGCCGTGCCGGAGGACGTGGCGTGGGTGGCGTCGTGCGCGGGTCCGCCCCTGGCCCGGCAGCTGGCCTCGGATGCGCGGGCGCCGCGCCGCCCGGAGCCGGACCGGCTGCTGCGCCGGGTCATCAACGCGGTGTCGGACCCAGTGCTGCTCACGGACACGGACGGCACGCTGCTCTTCGCCAACGCCCGCGCGGAAGGACTGCTGGTGGCGGGCCCGGACGCGAGCCCCGGCCGCACGCGCGCCGTGGAGCTCAACCAGCGCCTGTTCCGGGAGACGCTCGCGCAGGGAGGCACGTCCGTGCACCGGCGCGAGGTGCCGCTGGTGGATCCGCTGGAGGGCATGGACCTGCTCTTCGAGCTGGTCACCACGCCGGTGCTGGCGCCGGACGGGCCGTCCGTGGTGGTGAGCGTGCTGCGCAACCTGACGGACCTGGGCCGCGCGACGCAGGCGCTGGGGGAGAGCTACCGGCAGCTGCGCGCCACGGAGCGCGAGGCCCGGAGCGAGCGCCACCGCCTGGACCGGGTGCTGGACTCGGTGGCGGACCCCATCATCCTGACCGACCCGGCGGGCGGCATGGTGATGATGAACGACCCGGCCGAGCGCCTCTTCGCGTGGCCTCACGAGGAAGGCCCCGGCGGCGAGTCCACGCTGCGCCGGGTGCGCGCCAACGACGCCCTCTTCGCGTCCTTCCTCGCGAACCTGCTGGGGCCGGTGAACGCGAGCGTGTCACGCTGGAAGAGCCAGCTGACGCTGGACGACCCGTCCACCGGCGCGCCCGTGCCCATGGAGGCCATGGCCAACAAGGTGCTGGGCGACGGGGGCGAGCTGACGGGCATCGTCACCGTGTTCCACGACCGCACGGAGGTGCTGGAGCGGGCGCGGCTGCTGGAGCGCGTGAAGGAGGTCTCCAGCGAGCTGGAGGCCCGCGTGCAGTCCGCCACCGCGGAGCTGGCGGAGCAGAACGAGAAGCTGCGCCGTCAGGCCATCCAGCTGGAGCAGGCGAGCGCGGCCAAGTCGCAGTTCCTGGCCAACATGTCGCATGAGTTCCGCACGCCGCTGAACGCCATCCTCGGCTACACGAACATGCTGCTGCAGGGCGTGTCCGGGGAGATGACGCCGCCGCAGCGGAGGAACCTCACGCGCATCGACTCCAACGGGCGGCACCTGTTGGAGGTCATCAACGAGATATTGGACATCACCCGCATCGAGGCGGGGCGGATGCCGCTGCACCTGTCGGACTTCGGAATCCCGGAGCTGCTCCAGGAGGTGATGGCGGAGATGGACCCCATCATCGCGCGCAGCAAGCTGACGGTGGACACGCGCCTGGATGAGGGGCTGCCAGGGGTGTGGAGCGACCGACAGAAGGTGAAGCAGATCGTCCTCAACCTGTTGTCCAACGCGCTGAAGTTCACGCACGAGGGCGGCGTGCACGTGGCGGCGGAGTATCAGAACGGCACCGGCACCGTGGCCATCTCGGTGAAGGACACAGGCATCGGAATCGACGTGTCGAACCAGGAGAAGATCTTCGAGGACTTCCAGCAGGTGGACAGCTCGCCCACGCGTGCCTATGGGGGAACGGGCCTGGGCCTGTCCATCTGCCGCCGACTGGCCGACATGCTGGGGGGACGCGTCTCCCTCCAGAGTGCGCCGGGCCAGGGTTCGACCTTCACCCTGCACTTTCCAAGACGTGCGAGACGGACATGACCAACACCCCGGAAAAGACAAAGCCGCTCGTGCTGGTGGTGGACGATTACCAGGATGCCCGGGAGATGTACGCGGAGTACCTGGAGTTCTCCGGCTTCCGCGTGGCGGAGGCGAAGAACGGCCAGGAGGCGTTGGACAAGGCCTTCGAGCTGGTGCCGGACGTCATCCTGATGGACCTGTCGCTGCCGGTGATGGACGGCTGGGAGGCGACGCGCCGGCTGAAGGGCGACGCGCGCACGAAGGGCATCCCGGTGGTGGCGCTCACGGGGCATGCGCTGAAGGGCCACTCGGAGGACGCGAACGAGGCCGGGTGTGATGCGTACGTCACCAAGCCGTGCCTGCCGGACGCGCTGGTGGACCAGGTGAAGAAGATGATCGCCCTGCGCGAGGCGGCATCCACGCGCTGAAGCCTTGGCTGCACGGAGGGGGCACGTCATGACGACGAAGACCCAGGCGGAGTCCTCGCGCGAGGGACGGGTACACTACCTCTACGGCATCGTGCGCGAGGACAGCGGATGGACGCTGGACCTCGCGGGGCTGGATGAGGCCCCGGTGCGACGGGTGCACGAGGGCGGTCTCACGGCGCTGGTGTCCGAAGTGGCGGGCCCGCGGGTGGTGCCCACGCGGACGTACCTCCTGATGCACCAGCGCGTCACGGAGGCCGTGGTGCGCGAGCACACGCTGGTGCCGGTGGCCTTCGGGACGGTGCTGCCGTCGGAGGAGCGCGTGCGGGAGTTGTTGCGCGTGGCGCGCGCGCCGCTGAGCCGGGCCCTGTCCGAGCTGGAGGGCCGGGTGGAGCTGGGGCTGAAGGTGTACTGCCACGGCGACGCGCTGACTCGCAGGTTGCAGGAGACGCGGCCGGAGCTGGCGCGCGGCCCCGCCGAGCTCGAGGAGGACCACGAGGCTCGGCTGGAGGCGGCGCTGCACGACTGCACCCGGAAGGACCTGGACGGGCTGAGGGCGGGCCTGCGGCCGTTGGCGGAGGCCACGCACGAAGCGCCGCCGCTGGGTGAGCGGATGATGCTCAACACGGCCTGGCTGGTGGACCGCACGCGGGTGGCCGCGTTCGAGGCGCGGGTGCAGTCGCTGGTGGCGCGGCTGGACGCGTACACGTTCCGGTTCACGGGGCCGTGGCCGGCCTACAGCTTCGTGGACGTGCGGTTGGACGTGGAGGCGGAGTCCACCGCACGGTGAGCCTCAGCGCGGCGCGGTGAGCTTCGCGGCGTCCTCGGCCAGGAGCTCCAGTCCGCCGCCCATGCGCGTCCAGCCGGCGGTGAACTCCGTGCGCGCGTACCACGAACCGTCCGGCGTCTTCGCCATGGAGAGCTCGCCCACGGGCTTGCCGCCGCGCTGGTACTCCACGCGGAAGGCGGGCGTGGGGGCCGGGCCCGGAGGGGCTTCGCCACGGCCCAGGAGTTCCACGGGGGTGAGGCGCCACAGGCGGTCATGCCAGTTGCGGGCGAAGTCGTCCGGAGTGGCGGGGGCGTCCACGGGCGACAGCTGCACGGCGCCTGGTGATTTGCCGCTGGCGGCGAAGGCGCGGGACGCGGTGCCGGTGGAGATGACGATGTGGTCGAAGCCGTCCACGTCGAAGGTGTGCAGGCGCCGGTCCACGAGCCGGCTGGCCGCGGCCTCCAGGTCCGGCAGCAGTCCAGGCCCGAGGAGGAAGACGTGCCCGTCGGTCGTGCGCTGGAGATAGGGGGCGCCCCAGCCCGAAGCGGGCGTGGCGAGGCGGAACGTCTTCGGAGTCCCGTCCAGCGTGAGCGTCAGGCCGCGCTCCGTCTTCGCGAGGCCGATTTCGTCCAGCTTCTTGTCGTCCAGGACGCCCAGGTCCCGCTGCGCGCGCAGCGGAGCGAAGCGGGAGAACAGCTTCAGCGCGACGTCGTTGCCGCGCAGCTCGCGGGGCGGAGAAACCGGGGCGGGGCTCGCGGGTGTCCCCGCGTCGGCGGAGGCGTTCGCGACTGCGTTGGCGCGAGGCTCAATCCCCGCGTCGGTGGTCACCGCGAGCGCGCCTGTGTTGGCCCGAGGCGCGACCCCAGCGTCGGTGGTCACCGCGAGCGCGCCTGTGTTGGCCCGAGGCGCTACCCCAGCGTCGGTGGTCTCGGTGAGCGCGCCTGTGTTGCCGGCACTTGCTGGCGAGTTCGCGCCAACCTGCGGGCCTGCGTCGAACGTCACGTGGGCCAGTGCTCCCGCGTCGAGCGCGGCGCTGCCCGCATCACTGGCGACTCCAGCTTCGGCCCCCGGCTTCGCGGGCTTGTTGCCCAGGCGGACCCAGACGGTGTCACGGTCCTGGGGGTCGCGGAACAACTCCACGAAGCGCGACTCCTCGTCGTACCGGATGCGGTCGAGCGCGCTCGCCTGCGCGTCCTCCACCGTCACCTCACCCTGCGCACGCGAAGGCTCGCGCTGCCACACGAAGAACGCGGCCACGAGCGCCACGCCCGCCAGCACGCCCTGCACCGCCACGTCGCGCGCCTTCATCGCGCACCTCCCGCCACCGCGGTGCTCCGGGGCGCACGCCGTCCACGCCGCCGCGTCACGAAGTAGCCCACTGCCAGCACCGCCAGCGGCATCCCGAAGACCGTCGCGTAGAACCACACGACATCCTGCGAGCGCGTGTGCTGCAACGGCACGTCCTCCTCGCTCGTCGTCACGCCGGAGAGCGCCTCCTCGCCAGAGAGCCAGCGCAGCGTGTCCACCGCGAGATACGCATTGCCCACGTTGCCCAGGATGCCGTCACCCAGCGAGTCCGCGTCCGCCATCACCACCGCGCGCGGTGCGGGCTTGCCCTCCGGGGCTGGCCGCTCCACCGCCACCACCAGCGGCCACGCCTTCGTGACCTCGCCGCGCTCCGGCTCGAAGTCGCCATTGCGGTCCGCGAACGTCTCGCCCTGCGCGCGCACGCTCGTGTCCAGCATCACGCCGGGAACGGGCGGCGTCACCGGCTCCAACGCCGTCGCACCCATGAAAGCCACCGCGCCCTGTGAGCCCAGCGCGGACAGCGACGTCACCGACGGGTGCGAGGAGAAGCTCGCCGTGCCCAGGTTGGCCCGGTCGCTCAGCTGACGCGTGGTGCGGAAGTACACCCGGTCATTCGCCAGCGGCACGCGCAGCGACTTCAATCCCATCGGCTGGAGCAGCGGCTCCAGCGCCGCGCCATCCGGCTCCAACGCGATCCACAACCGCCCTCCCCGCTCCCAGTACTCGCGCAGCGCGGTGGCCTCTTCCGGAAGCAGCTCCCGCGTGGGCCCCAGCACCGCCACCATCGCCGCGTCGCCCGGCACCGCCGAGCCCAACCCCTCCGCCACCGTGAGCGTGCGCACGTCCACGTTCTGCGCGCGCAGCAACTCCTTGAACTGAGCCACCGACGGCCGGGCCGCCTCACCCTGCACGGGGCGCGTGTCGGCGCGCTCCCCATGGCCTCCCGTGAGGTAGACGATGCGCTGGGGCTTCGCCACCGCCAGCACCCGCCGCTGCACCTCCGCGTCCAGCCGCTGGAGCTGCCCGCGCGCACGCTCCGGGTCCAATCCCAGCGTGAGGATCTCCTTGCGGGCCCCCCGCGACAGCACCACGGAGCCGTTGTTGCTGACGCCCAGGGCCTTGCCGCGCGCGGGCTCCACCGCTTGGTCCAACGACTCCACGCCCAGCTGCGGACTCTCCGGCTCCAGGTCGCGGAAGTACTGCCGCACCGCCTCGCCCACTTCGTTCGCGGGCGGGAAGAAGAGCGTCACCTGCAAGGGCTCGTTGAGGCCGCGCACCAGCTTGCGCGTCGCATCGCCCGGCTTCGCGGTCCGGAAGTACGACAGGTCCCAGGTCGGATCCGCTTGCGTCGCCACGTACGTCGCCGCGAACGCGAACACGATGACGAACGCCATGCCCAGCCCTGAGAACAGCGCGCTCTTCACGCGCCCCGTCTCCGGCACCTGCGCCCGAGCCATCGCCACGAGCGCGGCCTCCACCATCGCCAGCGGCACGAGCGAGCACAACAGCAGCGCCGGGAACAGCACCGCCAGCACCCCTGACAGCCGGGGAGACAAACGCGACAGCGGCTCACCGAAGAGCGCCGTCCCCACGTCCCCCTTCACGAAGTAGAGCACCAGCGCGACCAGCCCCACGACGTACAGCGTGAGCACCCACCGCTCCAGCGCGCGCCGGTCCTCGGGCGCTGCGATCATCCGCACCACGCGCCACGCCGTCGCGGCCACCACCACTGCGGTGCCCAGCGACGCCAGCGCCACGCGGCCTGAGCCCACGCCCAGCACGCGCTCCGCGAGGAATACGGCCACGAGCCCCGCGACGAACGCACCCGTCGCGGCGAGTCCCGTCCCGAAAGAAGCCGGCGAGTTCATCGCCACCTCCGCGCTTCCAACACCCGCGTCGCCGCGAACAGCGCCACGTAGGTGACCACCAGGTAGTAGACGACGTCCCGCACGTGGATGAGCCCTGCCTGGAACGGGGGGAAGTGCTGGTTCCACAGCGACATGGCGCTGAAGACGTCGGACAGCGGCTGCTCGGTGATGCGCGCCAGCAGCCAGCACAGGATGAGCGCCACCAGCATCACCGCGGAGAAGATGGCCGCGAGCAGCTGGTTCTTCGCGAGCGACGACCCGAACGTGCCCACCGCCAGCGACGCGCTGCCCAGCAGCAGCAACCCCAGGTAGCCCGCCGCCACGTGCCCGAAGGACACCTTGCCGTTCACCAGCACCAGCAGCGGCATGTAGAGCGTGAGCAGCAGGTACAGCGCCAGGAACGCGAGCCCCGCCAGGAACTTGCCCAGCACGATGTCCCGGTCCCGCACCGGCGACGCGTACAGCAACGGCAGCGTGCCCGTCTGGCGCTCCTCCGCGACCAGCCGCATGGACACCAGGATGGCCGCCACGATGGTGAACCCGCTGGAGTAGTAGAAGAAGCCGGACAGCACCTCCGCGGAGCGCTTGCTCGCGCCGCCCAGGGCGTACGCGTTGAAGAACAGCCCGTTCACCGCGAGGATGATGGCCAGGATGACGTAGCCACTGAGCGTGCGCAGGTAGCCGGCCAGCTCGCGGCGAGCAATCAGGAGCGCCTTCACGCCTTCACCTCCTGCCCATGCGTCAGGCGCAGGAACAGCGCCTCCAGCTGTCCCTCGTTCGCGTCCAGACGCAACAACTCCAATCCCGCGCCCACCACCGCCCGCGCCACCTGGGGCCGAAAATCCGGCGCCGCCGCGACCTTCAGGGCCAGCACTCCGCCCGCCCCTTCCCGCACCTCCACCGCGCCGAAGCCCTGCAATGCTTCGAGCGCCCGAGCCCGGTCGCCCCGCACCTCCAGCACGATGGACGGGCCGCCCAGGCTCCGCGACAGCTCCTCTTCACTGCCCTGCGCCAGCAGCGTGCCCTTGTGGATGATGAGCAGCCGGTCACACGTCTGCGAAATCTCCGGGAGGATATGGCTGGACACGAGCACCGTGTGCGCGCCCTTGAGGCCGCGGATGACGTCGCGCATCTCCACGATTTGAAGCGGATCCAGGCCGCTGGTCGGCTCGTCGAGGATGAGCAGCGCGGGCTTGTGCACCAGCGCCTGCGCCAGTCCTACGCGCTGGCGGTAGCCATGGCTGAGCGTGGAGATGACCTCGCCGTGCACGTCGCGCAGGCCGGTCTTCTCCTCGGCCTCGCCGACATGGGACGCGGTGGCCCTCGCGGGCACGTCGCGCAGCCGGGCGACGTAGGCCAGGTATTCGCCCACCGTCATCTCCTCGTAGACGGGGGGCACGTCCGGAAGGTAGCCGATGCGCTGGCGCACCTCATGGGACTGGCTCACCACGTCGTGCCCGTCGATGACGACGCGGCCCGAGGTGGGCAACAGCACGCACCCCAGAATCTTGAGCGTCGTCGACTTGCCGGCGCCATTGAGGCCCAGGAAACCGATGACCTCGCCCTGGCCGATGGTGAAGGCCAGGTCCCGGATGGCCGCGTGCTCGCCGTAGAACTTCGTCAGCCCTTCGACCTGGATCAATCAGGACTCCTCGAAGCGAGGGGAAACGGCGCACTTCTGTCGCCCCTCCCGAGGAGTGTCAAGCACGGGGCTTACCCGTGGCGGTATTCGGCGCCGTCGGTGGTCCGGCCCAGGGTGAATCGCAGCGTCTCCTCCAGGCCGGGGAGGAGGAAGGAGAAGTTATGGGCCTGGGCCACCGTGGGCAGGGCATGGGTGCTGGACAGGAGGGTCTCCTCGCCCATCTGCCCGAACACGGTCTTCACCACGGCGGCGGGCAGCGGGAACACCGCGGGACGGTGGAGCACCTTCCCCAGCACCTTCGCCAGCTCGCCCTGTCGCACCGCGTTCGGAGACACGGCGTTGAGGGGGCCCTGGATGGACGGGGTGAAGATGGCGAACTGGATGAGGCCCAGCACGTCCTCCAGGGACACCCAGCTCAGCCACTGACGTCCGGAGCCCACGGGCCCGCCACCGCCCGCCTGGGTCGCGAGCGCCAACTTCGCGAGCGCCCCGCCGCGCGCGTCGAGCACCACGCCGATGCGCAGGTTCACCACGCGGATGCCTGCTTCCCGTGCGGGCGCGGTAGAGGCCTCCCACTGGCGCGTGAGGTCCGCGAGGAAGCCGTCGCCGGAGGAGGACGTTTCGGTGAGTTCCTCGTCGCCCCGGCTGCCGTAGTAGCCGGTAGCGGAGGCGCAGATGAGCACGCGCGGCTTGCGGGTGGCGCGGGCCAGCGTTTCACACAGCAGGCGGGTGCTCTCGGTGCGGCTCTTGAGGAGTTCCTGCTTGCGCTCCTCGGTCCACCGGCCTTCGCCCACGTTCGCGCCGGACAGGTGCACCACGGCGTCCACGTCCTCCAGGCCCGCGGCGTCGACAGTGCCCTTGTCGGGAGCCCAGGAGATGTCCCCGCGAGCAGCGTTCGCCCGGCCGCGCACCAACCGCTTCACGCGGTGGCCGCCGGTGGTGAGGAACGACGCCAGCGCGGAGCCCAGCATGCCGGACGCACCGCCGATGGCCACGGTGAGCGGGCCCTGGCTCGCGAAGGCGGCATGGCGGCGCAGATCCGCGCGGGTGAGCGTGTGGCGATACGCGAACATGCGCTCCAGGCGCTTGCGCGCGTAGCCACCGCCGAAGGTGTCCCCCAGCGCGCCCACGGGCAGTTCGTACTGGATGGCGTCTTCCAGGACGGAGGCCTGGGGGCCCGAGGGGTTCATGCGGTGGTCGTGGATCCACTTCGCGAACGGGCCTTCACGCTGGGTGTCCTGGAAGGAGGAGCCCTCCACGTAGGCGGTGTGCTCGGCGACCATGCGCTGGGGGATGGGGCCCAGGTGGAGCCTCACGACGACGCGGGCGCCGGGGCGGATGCCATCGCCGGAGCGTTCCACGACTTCCGCGGTCTCCCAGGGGGGCGACAGGCGTTCGAAAGCCCCCTCGCGGGTGTGCCAGGAGAAGAGGTCGGCGGCGGGGACCGGCATCTGGCTGTGCGCTTCGAAAACGTGCGACTTGCCCATGGTTTCTCCTGGGGAGACAGTGCGGCCCGAGCATGCTTACTCCCGACCTCCTCGACCGTGCAGTCGAATTGCTGCGACGCGGCGGTGTCATCGCCCTGCCAACAGAGACGGTCTACGGCCTCGCTGCCAACGCCGAGGACGAGCTGGCCGTGCGCCGCGTCTTCGCCATTAAAGGCCGGCCGGCGAACCACCCGCTCATCGTCCACATCCCGGATGAGGAGTACCTGCCGGAGTGGGCCCGTGAAGTGCCGGACGAAGCGAAGGCGCTGGCGAGGGCGTTCTGGCCGGGTCCGCTGACGCTGGTGCTGCGGCGTACGTCGAAGGCCACGGACGCGGTGACGGGAGGCCAGGACACGGTGGCATTGCGAGTGCCGGGCCACTCCGTGGCGATGGAGGTGCTCGAGCGGCTGGGAGGAGGCGTGGCCGCGCCGAGCGCCAACCGCTTCGGCCGGGTGAGCCCGACGACCGCGGAGCACGTGCAGCGAGACCTGGGCGACGACGTGGACCTGGTGCTGGACGGAGGTCCGTCCACGGTGGGCGTGGAGTCAACCATCGTGGACCTGTCCTCCGGAGCCCCCGCGATTCTCAGGCCCGGAGGTCTGGCGACAGAGGACATCGAGCGAGTGCTGGGGCGCACGGTGCCGGTGCGCACGTCGACCACGGTGCGCGTGTCTGGTTCGCTGGAGTCACACTACGCGCCCAGGGCGGGCGTGGTGCTCGCGGAGCCGCATGAAGCAGTGCAGCGGGTGGAAGCACTGCGCGCACAGGGATTGCGCGTGGGAGTGCTGGGCCCCGCGTCACTGTCATTGCCTGGCGATGTGCAGCGCTTCGATGTGCCGGGAGAACCCGCGCAGGCCGCGCGGGTCCTCTATGCGCGGCTACGTGAAGCCGACGAACAGGGCCACGACGTCCTCGTGGCCTGTCTGCCCGCCGCCAGCGGCCTGGGCATCGCCGTGCGAGACCGGCTGTCCCGCGCAGCGGCGCCCCGCGACAGCTGATCAGAGTTCCTTCACCAGTTCCTGCCGCGCCTTCGCGGTGTAACGGCCGATGAGACCCGCGCGCCTGGGCGCGTACTTCGCGCTCTCATACTGGATGGCCATGATGCCCCGGGCCGGCAGCGTCCACTGCGTCAGGTTCACGTGGCTCTCGAGCGAGGTCCACCGGTTGAGCACCTTGAACTGACCCTGCCCCGCGAGCGTGCTCTCCAGGGGCTCCGCGGAGGCAGCCCCGTCCGCCTCCTGCAGCGGCGCCAGGTCCGCGGCGAAGCGCACGGGAACGTCTCCCCACTTCACCAGCCGCTTCACCTCACGGGCCGCCTTCGGCTCCCCGAACTTCCGGGTGAGCAGGTCCCGCATCAGCGTCTGGAAGGTGCGCGGGTCCGCCACGTCCTGGAAGAAGACGTCCACCGCCGCCAGCCGGTTGTCCAGGAACCCCAGCGCCACCTCCGCTGGCATCTCCGCGATGGTGGTCTTCAACCGCAGCGTTCCATCCGGGGCCACGCTCGCCTCGGGCAGCGCGGCACGGACCTCGTCCGGCGACATCCCCCAATGGGCCGTCTGGAACCCCTCCGTGCTCCGGTAGGTCTTGTCCGCCGCATCACGAATCGCCTGCCGCCGCTCCAGCGCGGAAGGCTTGTCCGGATTCGACGACGCACAGCCCGCCGCCAGGCCCAGCACCCCCAACAACCCCAAAGCCCCAAGCTTCATCTCATCGCTCCATCTGCAGTCACGGGCCTCTCCCCATGGAGGCCTCCATCGCAGGCATCCCCGCGCTTCGCAGTGTGCGGACATAGAGGAATACGGAGGGACTCCGGAAGCTGGGTCGCCAGACGCCCGGGGGCTTGCGGCCAACAGCCCAGGTCGCCCAGGCTCTCTTCCTGGAGAGGGGAACAGACACATGGACATCGCTACGGGGTGGTTATGGGTCGTCCTGGCCATGGCATCTGGCGCGCGGCCGGGTCCTTCCGCCGAAGCCGTGTGCGGACTCACCGCGCTCCACACCGCCGAGCAGGCCTTCTTCGGGGAGAAGGACCGCCACGACCTCCCCGCGGTCGTTGGCTTCCTTCCCCTTCCCTGCACCGACGGCAGCCGGCCTCCCGCGCCGGACGCCAACTCCGTCGGCGGCTGCCAGTTCGTCTTCACCGTCCTCGAAGCAGGCCGCGCTCCAGATGCCACCCTGAAGCTCGAAGCCCGCGGCGTCACTCCCGCCACGCGGAACCTGCGCTTCCTGCTGGATGGCCGCGACGGCTTCATCACCCGCGCGGACTCCAACACCCGCGTGGCGCCCGTGGACTGTGACGCCTGGAGGCAGGCGGCGGATCCGCTCCTGCGCTACCACGAGCTCGTCGCGGAGCACGACTGCGTCACCGGCCCCTACGCCCCGAAGCATCCCTGCACCGAGGCCCTCACCCAGCTCGTGAACCTCGCGCGCAAGGGCGTGGGCGTCGCCAGGAAGGAGTACGACGCGCACCCCACCGCGCGCGAGCTGTATCCCTTGAGCCCGCCAACGCCCGCCATGCTCCTCTGCGGCGTCACCGCGTCCCCCGAGCAGCGCGCCCAGCACGCGGACCTCCTCACGAGCCAGGGCAGCCTCCTGGACGTGGTGCTCCAGCCCGGCTGCCGGGATGCCGGTCTTCGCGCGGGCATCCCCCTCCTGTTCAGGGACGGGGCCTGCCCGGGCCCTCACTGTCTGCAGTTGATTCGCCTGGCCCAACGCCTTCGTCTGCCTGAACGGTTCGGCGTCCTCGAAGGTCGCGCGGAGTCGCTGGTCACATGGCTCTGGGATCAACCCGCCGGGCTCCAGCACGACTTCCTGAGAGCCGCCACGGACCGGGGCTCCGACAGGGTCGACGCGCTCCTGCTGCTGCATCAAGGGGCCTGGCCCAGCCTCCAGGCCCTGACCACACCTCCGCTCACACCCCTGGAGAATACGTGGCTCGAACGCGCCCACCGTGAGCACCCCACCCTGGCTCCCCTCGTGGGTCTGCTGCGCGAGCAGCAACGAAGCCACCCCGCCACCGATGCGGCCTTCGAAACCTGGGCACGAACCGTCCCCTGCCCCCAGCTCCACGATGCCCGGGACGTGGCCCTGTCCGCGGCGCGGCTGCGCGCCATCGCCGAAACCCAATCGCGCTGCCCGGGAGACTCCGTCTCGGTCCTGTCCCGCCACGTCGCGAAGCTGTCCCCCAGGGAGCTCATCGACGTGCTCCAGCCGCTGACCAGGGCGCAGCTGCGCATGCTGCGCACGGAGCTGGGCCTCAACGACCCCGCACGCGCGGAGGCCCTGCTCGACTGGGTGATGGAGCGCGACACCGGCCTGCTCGACGGGCTGACCGCCACGCCCGCCGTCGTGACGAAGCTGCTCACCCCACCCCACGCGAACCGGCTGGGCGGACGCGAGGCGGTCCTCGACCTGCTGCTGGATTTCCAGCGGAGCCCGCGCATCACGCCGACCGACGAGGGCATGCTCCTCCTGATGGCCGAGGCACTGAAGGGCACGCCTTCCGCGGCCCGCGTCAGGAACATCGCGGAGCGGAACCTGCTCCCCGAGGACCGTCAGCGCTTGCTGTCCCATATTCTCCGCTCCCGGGACCCACGGCTCCAGGCCGCCGCCGCGGCGGGGGCCGCTGATTGGAAGGCGTCTTCCGGCATCACCGCTTCCGCTGCGCGGGCGTGCCTGGCGGAGGCCCGCGTCGCCCTGGAATGCATGGCC
>NZ_RAWR01000093.1:0-37304 GCF_003986945.1 Corallococcus sp. AB018
GCCTGGTAGGCGTGGTGCACGAAACGCAGGTGCTGGCGGGGTGGCGGACGGATCCGCTGGCGCAGGTGTCGGACGTCATGGCGCGGGTTCGCAAGACGCACGCGGTCCGCAGCCAGAAGCGGCGGCTGGCGCGCCTGCACGGCAGGCGTGGGGACAGGCAGAAGCTTTTCTGAGGGGCTCGGTCCTGGCTGTAGAGTGGGGCTCGCCGTGTCGGAAGCCCCTCCCACCGCCTGGACCGTGTACATGCTGCGCTGCCAGGACGGCACGCTCTACACGGGTGCCACCAACAACCTGGAGCGTCGCCTGGCCACGCACGGCCGGGGCAAGGGCGCCGCGTACACGCGAGCCCGGCTGCCGGTGACGCTGGTGTGGAGCGAGCCCGCAGAGGACCGGAGCACCGCCCTGCGCCGCGAGGCCGCCATCAAGCGGCTGACGCGCGCGGACAAGTTGCTGCTGTTCACGCGGCGTCCGGGACGGCGTTGACGCACGTCCCCCCGCCTTGTTGGCGGAATGGGTTCTCTTCACGACGCGGGATGCGCGCCGAGCGACAGTTGGCGCGGCGCCCGCGGGTGTTTCATCGCCTGCTGATGAAACGGCCGGGGCCTTCGGGTGGGTGTACGGAACGCCAGGGGCCGAATTAGGGTGTGGCCTGTCCTAGCAGGGGGAAGTCCATGTCGCGTTCTCGCTCGTTCTTGTTCGCTTTGCTTGCCCTGGGTCTGGGGAGCGTGGGGTGCGGCGCGCCCAACCACCAGCCCGTCATCACCGCCGGACCGCGCCCGTTGGGCTCGCCGTCCACGCCGGGCGGACTCAAGTTCGAGGAGGGCACCGTCATCCAGCTGCAGCTGGAGGTGACGGACGCGGACAACGACGAGATCTACTTCCGCTGGACGCAGAACCCCTCGAACGCGGGCGGCGTGTTCAGCAACGCCAACATCGCCACGCCCACCTGGACGGCGCCGGCGCCGCTGGAGGACCCGAACCAGCCCATCTACCTCTACGTGGAGGTGGAGGACCACAACGGGGGCGTGCTGCTGGGCCAGTCGCCTCCGCTCTTCATCCTGCGGAAGCAGCAGTAGCGCGCAGGCCTCAGGCGGCGGTGGCCGCGGGAGGCGGAGAGCCCGGACGCTGCTTCGCGCGGCTCCGGGCGCGCACGGCGAAGAGGATGGCTGCCACCAGGCCCACGCCCGCGCCAATGGCCGCGCCCATCAGCTGCGAGTGCATCAGCGACGCCGTCACGCTGCGCACCACCTCTGGCAGGTTGCACATGGTCTGCGTGGCGAGCGGCGTGCTGTTGTTCCACTCGATGTAGGAGGGGGCCGCCAGCGACGCGATGAAGGTGCCCAGCAGGGTGCCGGCCAGGATGAAGATGAGGAACGTCTTGAGCATGGCCATGGTGGGGACCTCCTCGGCGGGTGGGCGGCGGGCCGTCCTTAGTATGCGCACGCCCGCCGCGAAAGGGGCGAAGGCGTGCTAAGGGGGCGGGTGTGCCGCTCCTGCCACTCGCCATCCTGTTCGGGGTCGTCTCGCTCGTGTGCGCGGCCCTCCTGCTGACGCACGCCTTCCGCCGCAGCGTGGGCACGGGCGTCATGGTGCTGCTCATCCCCTGCTACATGCTCGTCTACGCGTTCAGCCAGTTCGAGCACCCGCGCAAGAACCTCATCGTCGCGGGCTTCGTGGCCAGCACGGTGCTGACGGCGGTGTTCCTGGGCATGGGCGCGCACGGCATCTCGGCGGCGATGGCCCGCATGCCGCCCCCCGGCTTCTAGGCCTCCGCGCATGACCGCGAGCCCCACGGGTGCCCGCTGTGGCCAGCATCCGGACGCGGCCGCGGTGGCCCTCTGCGCGCGCTGCGGCGGCTACCTGTGCGGTGCGTGCACGGAGGTGCTGAAGGAGACGGCGTACTGCGCGCCCTGCGCCGAGCGACGCTTCCAGGACATGCGCCCATCGCGCGCGGTGCGGCTGGCGCTGCTGGCCAACGTCCTGGGGCTCCTGTTGCTCGTCGCGCCGCTGTGGATGTTCTCAGGGGGGAGGCAGGGCGAAGGGACGACGGTGCTGCTGGTGCTGATGGGGGCGTTCGCGGCGGCGGTGGCGGGCACCGTCATCTCCACGCGGAAGCTGCGGCGCCGCGACGAGGTGGGCGACCGGGGCTTCGCCATCGTGCTGCGCGTGCTGTCCGCGCTGAACCTGCTGGGGCTGCTGGCGTGGGGCGCGCTCATCGCCGTGGTGCTGACGACTCTGAGGCGGCACGGGCCCTGAGGGCGCGCGTCACACGCCGCGTTCGTTGGGGTCCCAGAGGTACTTGTGCATCTGGAGCTGGAAGCGCACCGGCAGCCGGTCCTCGATGATCCACTCCGCCAGCTGGCGCGGGTGGAGCTTGTCGAAGATGGTGGAGAACAGGACGCCGTAGGGCTTCTTTCCCAGCTGGTGCTCCTGCACGAGCGCGCGCGCCCACTCGTAGTCCACGCGTGAGCCGATGACGATCTTCAGCTCGTCGTTGGCGTTCATGGACGTGAGGTTGCGGTAGTCGTTGCGGTCGCACTCGCCGGACGACGGCGTCTTCATGTCCACGATCTTGTGGACGGCCGAGGGCACGAGCCGCACGTCGATGGCGCCGCTCGTCTCCAGCAGCACCTTGAGGCCTGCGTCCAGCAGCGCCTCCATCAACGGATACACGCCGGGCTGGAGCAGGGGCTCGCCACCTGTCACCTCCACGGTGGGCGAGTTCCAGGCCAGCGCCTTCTCGACGACCTCGGAGACCTTCATGCGGCTGCCGCCGTGGAAGGCGAACTCGCTGTCGCAGTACGTGCAGCGCAGGTGGCAGCCGGTGAGGCGGATGAAGCCGCACAGCATGCCGGCGTGGGACGACTCACCCTGGAGTGAGAGATAGAGTTCCTTCACCACGACGGAGTCGGCGGTGGGGACGCGGCGGGGCTCGATGTGCGGGCGTGCGGCAGGCATGGCGTGCGAAGGGGCGCATCAAGCGCACCCTTGGGGGGAAGGGGTCAAGCCCGGCGGGCCTTCACCCGGTCGATGAAGGTGTCGATGAGGTGGCGCGCGATGCTCAGGCGGGGCGGGATGCGCGGCAGGTCGTCCACGCCGAACCAGCGCGCCTCGGCGATCTCCTTGCCGTCCACGACGACATCGCCGCCCGCGTACTCGGCCATGAAGCCCACCATCAGCGAGCGGCCGAAGGGCCACGGCTGGCTGCCGAAATAGGTGACGTTCTTCAGGTCCACGCCCACCTCCTCCTTCACCTCGCGGAGCACGGTCTCCTCCAGCGACTCGCCGGCGTCCACGAAGCCGGCGACGGTGCTGAAGAAGGGCTCCGGGAAGGACGCGTTGCGCGCGAGCAGCATCTCGTCACCCCGGGTGATGAGGACGATGACCGCCGGAGCGATGCGCGGATAGAACGGCGTGTGGTCCACCGGGCATCGGCGAGCGCGTTCGCCAGGCACGAGCTGCGTGGCCGCGCCGCACTTGCCGCAGAAGCGGTGGTTGAGGTCCCACTCGGAGATGGAGAGCGCGCGGCCCGCCACGGCGAAGGTCGCCTCGTCCACCTGCTTGTAGAGCGAGCGGGCGGGCACGAACTTCAGCCCCTCTGGCGGCGTGAAATCTCCCGGCATTGGTGCCGCATAGCAGTCCGTGTCGTCGAGCATGCCCAGGAAGTGGGCGCTGACCGCGGCCTCCGGCAGGGCCGAGCACCGGGGCAGGTCGAGTCGGCCGTCCTGCTCGGACACGAGCAGGTCCATGCCGCGCGTGGCGAACAGGAGCGCGATGTCGCGCGAGCGAGCGGGCGGTTCATAGCCGGGCTGGAAGCGTTTGAGGGGGCTCACGGGGCGACCTTAACGGACAGCGCGGCGGGGCGCCGCGCGCTATGCTCCGGCCGCCCGCCACCGGGCATTGCCCGCCTGGGAGCCTTCGACCGTGAACGCCCTCATCCTCCGCGTCATCTGCGGCCTGCTATTCGCCGGAATGGTGCTGGGCGTGGTGAACCATCCCCCGCAGGACCTCACGCAGGGGCTGGGCATGATGCTGCCCGCGACGATGCTGCTGGGCGTGGCGCTGAAAGGGCCGAAGGGCCGCTCCACGATTCCGAAGAAGCGCTCGCCTCCGGCACCGCCCGTGTCCGGGGGAACGCCCGGCGTTTGAAGTCCACGCCGGGGCCCCTCGTCACGCGCATCAGAAGATGTTCATCAACTCCACGTCGAAGACGAGCACGGCGTCGCTGGGGATGACGGGCGCGGAGCCACGCGAGCCGTAGCCCAGGTCGGAGGGGATGACGAGCTTGCGCTTGCCGCCCACGCGCATGCCGACGAGCCCCTCGTCCCATCCGTCGATGACCTGGCCCGCGCCCACCGAGAAGGTGAAGGCCTCACCGCGCGAGCGGCTGTTGTCGAACATGGAGCCATCCGGCAGCCAGCCCGCGTAGTGCACCTGCACGCGGCTGCCCTTGACGGCCTCCTTGCCGGTGCCCACGACCAGGTCCTGCGTGTAGAGGCCGGACTCGCTCTTGTTCATCGCGGACAGGTCCACGCCCAGGGAATCGGCGTAGGTCACGTCCGCGGGGTCACCCGAGGAGGATGAAGAGTCACCACAGCCGGCCAGGGCCAGCACCGCGCACAGCAGGAGGGAACGAAGCATGGCCCGCAGCCTGCCGCGCGCGGGCCCCGTGGGGAAGGGGGGCACGCACGGCCTGCCCGCCCGGACGGTGCTGGGCGCGCAGGTCCTGCTTGAAGCGCGTCCATGCGGGGCTTATCCGTTGCGCCGCCCGCCATGCAGACGCCTTCCGACCCCGCGCCTTCCGCTTCGCTCCGTCCCTCTCTCGTCTGGCTGATGGCGGTGGCCGGCGCCGTCACCGTCGCGAACCTCTATTACAACCAGCCCCTGCTGGGAGACATCGGACGGACGCTGGGTGCGGACGGGAGCGCACTGGGTCTGGTGCCCACGCTGACGCAGGTGGGCTACGCGGTGGGCATGCTGTTCCTGGTGCCGCTGGGCGACAGCCTGGAGCGCCGCAAGGTCATCCTCCTGTTGTGTGGCTGCGTGGGCGTGGCGCTGGTGGTCGCGGGGCTCGCTCCCAGCCTGCACGTGCTGGTGGCGGCGAGCTTCGCCATCGGCGTGACCACGGTGGTGCCGCAGATGATCATCCCGTTCGCGGCGCAGCTCGCGGCGCCCTCGGAGCGCGGACGCGTGGTGGGCACGGTGATGAGCGGGTTGCTCATCGGCATCCTCTTGTCGCGCACGGCGGCGGGCTTCGTGGGCACGCACCTGGGCTGGCGCACCATGTTCTTCGTGGCCGCGGGGCTGATGGTGGTGACGGGCGTCGTGCTGCGCTTCACGCTGCCCGCGCAACCGCCCTCGGTCTCCATGCCCTATCCCCAGTTGATGCGGTCGCTCATCCACCTGGCCCGCACGGAGCCGGTGCTGCGGCTGCACGCGCTGCTGGGAGGGCTGACCTTCGGAGCGTTCAGCGCGTTCTGGGCCACGCTGGCGCTCTACCTGCGCTCACTGCCCGGGCACTACGACGCGCAGGTGGCGGGCCTCTTCGGCGTGGTGGGCGTGGCGGGCGCGGCCATCGCGCCGCTGGTGGGGCGCTACGCGGACCAGCGCGGGGACCGGCGCATCAACGCGCTGGCCATCGCCGTGCTGCTGGCGTCCTTCGTCGTGCTGTGGCTCGTGGGGCACTCGCTGTGGGGCATCGCGCTGGGCGTGGTGCTGCTGGACCTGGGCGCGCAGGCGAATCAGATCGCCAACCAGGCGCGGGTGTATTCGCTGCGTCCCGATGCCCGGAGCCGCCTCAATACGCTCTACATGGTGACCTACTTCGTGGGCGGCGCCGCGGGAGCGTGGGCGGGCATGACGGCGTGGACGCGCGCGGGCTGGCCGGGCGTGTGCGCGGTGGGCGCGGCGATGTCGTTCACGGCGCTGGTGGTGGTGCTCTGGAGTGGCCGCCGTCTGCCGGCGGCCCAGGCCTCCGCGACCTGAGGCCTCAGATGTCGCGCTGCATGTTCCGGTGGGGGATGCCCACCTCTTCGTAGAGCTCGCCGTACGGCGCGTAGCCCAGGCGCTCGTAGAAGGGGACGACGGGGGCCCGCGCATGCAGGTGGACGTGGCGGAAGCCGCGAGTGCGCAGCTCCTCTTCCAGCGCGCGCACCAGCTTCGCGCCCAGGCCCTTCTTCTGCAGCGAGGGCGACACCGCCATCTGGAAGAGCCGGCCGCCGTGCGCGTCCTCCGGGTGGAAGAGCACGCAGCCCAGCACGTCGCCGTTCGCGTGGGCCACCAGGTGGAGGCTGGCGTCCTCGAAGGGGAACTTCACGTCCTCGCGGGCATGGCCCAGCGGCTCGCGCAGCACGCGGAAGCGCAGCTCCAGCTCGCCCGCGTAGAGCGGATGGCGGGGGTCGATGAAGTCGAAGCGGAGGTCATTCATGGCGCGAGAGTCTGTCAGAAGCTGCCGGTGAGCTGGAGGTTGAAGGTGCGGCCGTACTGCGGCACGGGACCGGCGGAAACGTCGTCGCTCACGACGAAGGCGTAGCGCGAGTCGAGCAGGTTGTTCACGCCCGCGAAGTAGCGCAGCCGGCCGTAGTCACCGGACACGCCGAAGCCCACGAGCAGCGCCTCCCCGCTGGCCGCGCCAGCGACGCTCGGCACCCGGGCGCTCTGGTAGGTGGCCTGCGTGGCGATGCGCATGTCGCCGTTGCCCACGGGCAGCAGGAAGCGTCCGGAGGCCAGGTGCGCGGGCGCGGCCTCCACCACGTCCTGCGAGGCGTTGCGCAGCGTCACGTACGAATAGCTCAGGTCCACCAGCAGCCAGCGGCCCGGCTGCCAGTGCAGCCCGGCCTCCGCGCCCCACGCGAGCGTCTCGCCGGAGTTGTTCGCGTAGACGAGGCACTGGGTGGGCGCGCTCTGGGTGCCGCAAGCGGGCGTGGCCGCGGACTCGGTGGTGAGCGTGACGAGCTGGGAGATGCGGTTGTGGTAGCCCGCGACCGTCAGGCGCAGCTCGTGCGTCAGGTCGTGCGAGTGCTCCACCTCGAAGGTGGTGATGGTCTCCGGCTGCAGCGGCCCCGCGGGGCGCTGGGTGAGGAGGTTGTCCTCGTAGAACAGCTCGTAGACGTTGGGGGCGCGGAACGCGCGGCCGATGACGAGCTTGGTGAGGCCCTGCTCATACGGCCGGCCGATGACCGCGAGCCGGGGCGTGAGCGGCAGCGAGTCCAGGTCGGAGTACATGTCCACGCGGAAGCCCAGGGACAGGCTCAGGCGCGGGTGCAGGCGCCATTCGTCCAGTGCGTACACGGACACGAGCGAGCGCGTCCGCGAGCCCAGTGACGCGGCCACCGCGGGGCCCACGCTCTTCTGGTCCACGCGCAGCTGGGCCTGGCCCTCCACGCCCACGGTGAGGCGGTTGGCTTCGGACAGGACCGCCAGCAGGCGCGCCTCGCCGGTGAGCCAGTCCGCCGCGCCGGAGTCGGTGTTCGTCACCGCGTTGTCGCCGCCGTCGTAGTTCCAGTGGCCCTTGTAGCGGCTCAGGTCCAGCGCGCCGCGCAGGGACAGGACGAAGCGCTCGGACAGGGGGCGTTCGTACTTGGCCTCGGCGAAGCCGCGCACGTCCTGCACGCGCGTGCCCTGCGCGCCCACCACGGTGCCATAGGGAGCGGTGGGCACGTCCTTGCTGCGCCCGTGCAGCCGGGCCACCAGGGACAGGTTGCCCAGGCGAGCGCGCAGCGAACCGGTGCCGGCCCTCTCGCCGTCCAGGCCGGTGACGATGGGGCCCGAGTCGCCCAGGCGGGTGGTGTCCGCGCCGTGGGACTTCATGCCCGCGAGGCTGAAGAGGACGGAGCGCTGGGGGTCCTCCCACGACGTGGTCGCGTGCACGAGCGTGGAGCCCAGCGCGCCCACGGCGCCGGTGATCTCCAGCCGCCGGTCCAGGCCCAGCGACTCGCGCGGCACCACGTTGATGACGCCGAAGAACGCGCCCGTGCCGTACAGCGCGCTGCCGGGGCCGCGCACCACCTCGATGCGCTCCACCTCTTCCAGGTCCACGCTGAGGTCATGCGCCGCGTAGCCCTGGCCGGCCCACACGTCGTTCATCGCGTGGCCGTCCCAGAGGATGAGGATGCGCGTGTTGAGGTCGCCCGGCGGAGAGAAGCCGCGCACGCCCAGGTACGTGTACGTCCGGTCGTCGGTGAGGAAGAAGCCGCGCACGCCCGCCAGCGCCTCCGCCAGGGTGCGCCAGCCGAACGCGCGCAGCTCCTCCGGCGTGAGCACGGTGGTGGAGGCGGGGGCCTCGTCCACGGACAGGAGGCGCTTGGACGCGGCGCGCACCGGAGGCGGCTCGTAGCGCAGGGTGGCGTGGACCTTCACCTCCTGGTCGGGGATGACGGTGACCTTCTGGCGCACGGGGCGCACGTCGCGGCTCTCCACCTCCAGCACGTGCTCGCCCTGCGGGAGGGTGACGACGGTGGGGGTGAAGCCCGCGGGCCGGCCGTCCACGCGCACGGTGGCGCCGTCGTGGTTGGCGGTGACGACGACGCGGCCGCTGGGCGCCGTCTGGGCGGTCAGCGTGACGGCGAGTGGCAGGGTGCCTTCGGCGGGCACGTCGATGACGTACTGACCGGGAGCGTGGCCGGGAGCGCGCACGTGCAGCACGCGCTGGCCCGGAGACAGGCGCAGCTTCGCGGGGATGCGGCCGAGGACGGGACCGGTGGGGCTGTCGCGCACCTCCGCGCCCTCGGGGCTGCCGGTGATGTCCACCATGCCGGTGATGAGGGCCAGGTCCAGGTCCACGGGCACTTCCCGGCCCCGGACGAGGGTGACGGCGGCCTCGGTGGGGCGGTAGCCGGACTTCTGGACCAGGACCTTGTGGCGGCCCGGCGACAGCGCGAGCGTCTGCGGCGAACGGCCCCGGCTGCCCAGGTCCGCGCGGTCCACGAAGACCTCCGCGCCGCGGGGATTGGTGGTGACGCGAACCAGGGCGACCTTGGGGCGCAGCCGCTCCAGGGAGCGGGTGACCTCCGAGGCGTCCTCGGCCGGCAGGTCCTCGCCGAGCAGGTCGTTGTAGTAGCGGTACGCCTCGTTGAACTTGCCCAGCGCTTCGAAGCAGCGCGCGATGTTGAAGAGGACGTTGCGGTTGGGGACCAGCCGGTAGCTGGTGAAGTACGAGCGCAGCGCCTCGGTGTAGTTGCCGTGCGAGTAGGCGTCGTTGCCCAGCTCGAAGGCGATGTCCGCCTCATCCGCGTTGTTGTCCGCGAGTGCGGGACCGGCGGTGAGGAGCCAGAGGGACAGCAGCCAGGGACCGAGGGGGAACGCACGCATGAGGGCGCCGGCATTCTTCCCCCGATACGGTGTCAGGTCCATGACACTGGCCAACCCGGAAGAGCACCGCACGCCCGGCGTGGGTCAGCGGGCGAGCGCCGCCGCCAGCCGCCGGGCCGCGGCTTCCAGCGTTTCCGGCGAAAGGTGCTCCGCCGGGACCGCGTCGAAGGCGCCCCGACCCCGGAGGTGGGACGGGGTGTCCGCGAAGCGGGGGACGAGGTGCAGGTGGAAGTGGCGGAGCACGTCCCCAATGGCGAAGGCGTAGACGTGCTCGGCGCCGAGCACCTCGCGTTGGGCGCGCATCACCCGGGCGGCGAACGGCCCCAGCTCCCGCGAGGCCCCCTCGTCCAGGTCATACCAGCCGCGCACATGCTGATCGCTGGTGAGCACCACCCAGCCCGGGACGGGGCTGGGGGACGCCACCCCGTGGAGGACGAGCCCGGGCACCCGCGCGAGCACGCCACCCGGTGGGTGGACCTCCCCGCGAACGATGGCGCAGCCCAGGCAGGGGTCGTTGACGTCTGACATGGCGAGTCATCCTGGTTCGGGGCGCTTGGAAGCCCTTGGGTAAAATTCACCCCACCTTGACGGCGTGGGCCCGGGTCGGGGAGTGTCCGATTTCCGCCCTTTTGGGAGCAGCTGGGGCGTGAAAATTCCGTCATAAATTCAAGGTGGGGACGATGAAGAAGCAAGTGCTGATGGCCGTGTTGCCGCTGATGGTTTGGGGGTGCGGTGACCCGACTGACGCGGACAACGATGGTGTCGCGGACGGTATCCGTGATCCGAACAACGTGTCGGTGGTGGTGCCTTCCACGCCGAAGGGCACGGTGTCGGGCCAGGTGCTGAGCACGACGCTGCAGCCGCTCGCGGACGTCACGGTCGCGATGACGATTGGCAGCCAGCCGACGGGCAAGTCGGCGACGACGGATGCCAGCGGCAACTTCGTGATGACGGACGTGCCGGCGGCCGCGCAGGTGCTGCTGACGTTCAGCAAGGGCGGCTACTCGACGCTGCGTGCGTCCTCCATCGTGCCGGCCGCCGCGGGCACGGTGCCCATCAACAACGGCAACGCGAGCTTTGGTCCGGTGACGCTGACGCAGCTGAACAGCTCGCTGGCCGTCACCGTGGTGACGCCGCAGGGCCGTCCGGCGGTGGGCGCGAAGGGCGTGCTGGAGGTCGACAAGGCGGGCTCGGTCATCCTGAGCAACTACGACTCCGTCTCCTCCGTGGTCAGCAAGGTCTACGTGGAGGCCACGGCGGACTCCAACGGCATCCTGACCTTCAACGGCATCCCCTCCGGCGTGGAGCTGGCGCGCCTGGGCGGCACGTACAACCTGTGGATCGCGCCGATGGACACCAACGGCGACGGGGTGGTGGACACGGGCGGTTACACGAAGAGCTACTCGGGTGGCTCCATCGTGGGCACGCAGGCCACGACGCTCGCGCAGCTGAACTTCTCGAAGCCGTCGGGCGCCGGTGCGCTGGCGATCGAGGGCGGCAACGTGGGCAGCCTGAAGGGCGACCTGGATCCATTCCGGAACATGGTGCGTCCGGGCGAGCCCATCTACGTGTACTTCAACCAGCCGGTGCAGCCGGGCTCGCTGATCGTGCGCATGACGGACGAGTACGCGAAGGAGACGCTTGCGGTCACGCCCCAGGTGAACATCGGTGGCTACTCGGCGACCCTGACGCCGAGCGGCTCCGTGCAGGAGGGTAAGGAGTACAATCTCGCCCTTCGGGCCATGTCCGCTGAGGGTAGCTCCTCCATCGATACGAAGGGCTTCTTCGTCGCGGGCTCGAGCTCCAGTCCGCCGGCCATTACGGTTTCCGGGAACGCAACCTTCTACGATGCCAACAGCAGCGGCATCCTAGAGGCGGGCGAAGTTGTGGTGGTGAACTTCAACCAGCCCATCAAGCGCAGTGGCACGCCTGTTTACGTTTTCTTTGATGGGGTCGACCTCAATACCTCCTCCACGGTGGTGCAGGGTGAGTGGACTCCTACAAACAAGTCCGCCGTCGGCTTTTCGCTCTTCTCCTTTGAGCCCCAGACGTTTGTTCCGGAGTCCGGCATGTATGCGGACCCCCGTCCTGTGTTTCCGCCGCGCGCCTCGAACTACAGCTCGCGCTACTACTTCAGGTATTCCTCCACGGGTTCGGGATACAAGACCTTCCCGTCCGGATCGCCCGTTACCTTGCAGCTTGCGTTCGACTTCCTCTCGAACCCGAGTGGCGATGTGTATGAGTCTGCATGGGGCACGCCGCTGACCACGACCATCGCGGCCAATGTCACTCTGGTTGCTGTTCAGCCTCCGACCAACTAGTGAATCAGACAGGCTCCTGTCTGCTGTCTTCACTTGATGCCTGAATGGAACGCCCTTGCGAGTGATAGCTCGCGAGGGCGTTCGTGTTTTTGCCTCACGGGGAGCAAGGTCTCTGCTGCGGGACCCTTCGTCCGACGCCAGAGACTGCGATGGGCTTTATCGTCCCAGGTTTGAACCGCGACGGAGCCCGGAGCTTCATGGATACGTTCTTGCTTTAGGTTGGACGCATGTTCCCAGGTCGCGTTTATGCAGCACTATTGATGTGGATTATTCCCTGCGCCTGCATCCAGATTCCTGAGATTGAGCCAGGTGTGTCGCCGGATGCAGGACTCCCGGATGAGCGGCCTGTCCTGCTCGACTGGCTGTCGCCAACCGCAGACAGCTCCACGAATGGACCGCTCCAGATCCAGGTGGAGGTCATGGGGCCAACACCGGACCGTGTGGAATTGCTGGTGGACGGTGCTCCTGTCGCGGCGCTGGATGCGCCGTATTCGTTGAAGTGGGAAACGTGGCTCACCCAGGAAGGCACTCATGTGCTCGTCGTCCGCGCACTTAGAAACGAGCAGGTCTTCCTGAGTACCGAGCGGACCGTCGTGATTGACCGCACACGCCCGCGGATGATCTCTCAGGTCCCGGCCATCAGCGCCTCGGATGTTCCTGTGCGGACGCATATTCAGGCGACCTTCTCCGAGCCGCTGGATGGCGCCAGCGTAAGCGGGCAGTCGATTCAACTGGTGGCGGAGGCCGGGCGCCTGGATGCGAACATGCTCCTTTCGGAGGATGGCCGGACCCTGACCGTGAGCCCCGCTTTTCCTCTGCCGGTTAACCAGCGAATCCATGTGGTGATGGCCGACACGGTTGTCGATTCCGCCGGCAACCGGCTTGAGTCCACGGGAGCAGAGTGGACGTGGTCCGTGCCTGCTTATCTCCAATTGGGAGCGCCGCAGCTCTTCGGGAAGATTGAAGAGACCACCCTCGTTGAGACGTCACTTCGGGTGGGAAGTGACGCCCGGCCTATCGTGGCCTGGACGCAAAACGGGACGGTCCGCGCGAAACGCTGGACGGGCGACAGCTGGGAGTACCTGGGACCTCCTCTGTCTGGATCCACGGGCAGCGACGTCTGGGGAAATGCCTTGCAGATCGACCCTGAAGGGCGCCCGATGCTCGCATGGTTGGAATACACCGCAGGCTCCCAGAACCAGATCCATGTCCAACGATGGAGTGGAGCCGCTTGGGAGCCCATGGGCACCTTCATGACAACCACCCTCGCGCAGAGCTACGTCCAATGGATGGGCTTCAGCTCCGGAGTCCGAGGCCTTCCTGTTGTGGCATGGCGCGAGCGCAACTCCACGCAGGAACAAGTCGTGTTCCGCCAGTGGAGTGGAAGCAGCTGGGTTTCACTGGCTGCGCCAGTGCCAATGAAGAGTGAGATGGCTATCAATTACATGGGGTTCGACCTTGATGCGTCTGGGAGGCTGGTCCTCACTTTTAGCGAGAATGAATCGCTCAAGGCCGCGGTCGGGCGCGTGATGCAGTGGAATGGGACTGCCTGGACGGATCTGTCCGCAGGTCTTGGTTTGCTGCCAATGACCCGTGTTGTTGATGATGCCGGACGGGTACTTGTGGGAGGGAGCGGCTGGGGAAATGGGGTGCGCGCAGGGCTCATCAAACAATGGGATGGAACAACCTGGGTGCCGGTTGGCAACCCGTTGGCGGACATTGCCGGAGGGACGGATCAGGGCGTGGACGTCATGGCGCTGGACTCCAATGGGTCGCTGGTCGTGCTCGCGA
Source organism: Corallococcus sp. AB018 (assembly GCF_003986945.1). Classification (NCBI taxonomy): domain Bacteria; kingdom Pseudomonadati; phylum Myxococcota; class Myxococcia; order Myxococcales; family Myxococcaceae; genus Corallococcus; species Corallococcus sp. AB018. Next base: position 13,422 of record NZ_RAWR01000093.1, read on the forward strand.
CCGAAGCGCCTTCCGCGACCGAGACAGGGAGCAGGATCGGGCAGGCGCGGCGCTGGACGGGAACCCAATGGGAGTCCTTGGGCGGCATCTTGAAACCCAACCCGGGCAGCTTGCTGTGGGGGCTTTCCGACTTCGCCCTCGCGGGGAATGACGAGCCCATCGTGTCGTGGACGGAGAAGGTCCAATCGGCCGACGCATCCATCTGGGCCATCCGCGTCTACCGCCTCAACCACTGAGCCCCCACCCCCAGTCCCTCCGCCCACCTACACTGTCGTCCACTGTCCCCCTGTCACTCAGCGGACAACGGACCTACCCTCGGATCCGTCCAGGGAAATCTTGCGAGAACGGGCGCTTTCCGGCGGACGTGTTTAGATTCGCTCCGCCCCTCCCCTGCATGCGAGGCCTCTGCTCCATGAAGAACGCGGTCCTGACATCTCCAGAGGGTGAGCCAACCGCGAGCGGTGGGCCCGCTCCCGTGAACTCCGCCAAGCAGCGCGTCCTCGTCGTCGACGACTTCGACGACGCCCGCGAGATGTACGCCGAATACCTGGAGTTCTGCGGGTTTGAGGTGGACACCGCGAAGAACGGCCTGGAGGCCGTGGAGAAGGCCCAGGAGGGGGAGCCGGACATCATCCTCATGGACCTGTCCCTCCCCGTCATGGATGGCTGGGAGGCGACGCGGCGCATCAAGCAGGACACCCGCACCCGCGACATCCCCGTGATGGCCCTCACCGGCCACGTGCTCGCCGGCAACGCCGAACACGCCCTGTCCGTGGGTGCGGACGAGTTCGTCGCCAAGCCCTGCCTGCCGCAGGACCTTGAGAACAAGATCCGCAACATGCTCAAACCCAGCAAGGCGAAGCCCCGCTCGGGTCAGGAGTAACCCCAGGCGCCGCCCCGCAGTGTCCATGGGTGGACACTCGGGTGCGGTACCCTGCGCCGGGACAGGCTCCCGCGGGCCCCCCGGTTGACCCCTGGACGCGGGAAACGTAGGCAATCCTGGTGGGCTCTCCCGCCTCGTCTTCTCCACCTGACGCGTGGACTCCTCCCGAGGAGTTCGACGAATACCGCATCGTGCGGCCGCTCGGACGGGGACGCACGGGCCGGGTGTACCTGGCGCACGACACGCTCCTGGAGCGCCCCGTCGCGGTGAAGTTCATCCCGTCGCTGGGCTCCAACGCGCTGGCGCGCTTCCTGGTGGAGGCTCGCGCCGCCGCCCGCATCCAGCACCCCAACGTCGTCACCCTGTACCGGGTGGGACAGCTGGAGGATCAGCCGTACCTCATCTCGGAGTTCATCCGGGGCGTCAGCCTGGACCGGCTGGCCCGGCCCGTGTCCTGGGAGCGCGCGCTGGGCATCGGGCGGGACCTGGCCCGGGGCCTGGGCGCCGCGCACCGCCGGGGCGTGCTCCACCGCGACATCAAGCCCGGTAACGCCGTCCTCACGGAGAGCGGCGAAGTGAAGCTGCTCGACTTCGGCCTGGCCAAGCTGCTCGACCGTGCCGAAGCCAGCGAGCCCACCCCGCCTCGTGCGCCCCTGCCTCCGCCGGAGCTGCCCGCGGATTGGGATCCGGAAGCCAGCCCCGCGCTCGGCGCCCGCTCGCTGGACGGTGTCTTCCTGCCGTCCCTGCCGCGCGGCGCGCTGGTGGGCACGCCCTACTACATGTCCCCGGAGGCCTGGGCCGGCGAGGAACTCACCGCGCGCAGTGACGTGTACTCACTGGGCGTCGTGCTCTACGAGCTGTGCGCGGGCCGGGGCCCCTTCCGCGATGTGCCCTGGCGCGAGCTGTCCGAGGCCGTGCGCACCCGCGACGTGCGCCCCCTCCAGGAGGTGGCCTCGTCAGTGGACCCGGGCTTCGCCGCCGCCATCGACAAGTGCCTGAAGCGCGACCCCGCCCAGCGCCACGCGTCCGCCGCGCAACTGCTCGACGCGCTGGAGGCGCTGACGCGCGAGGAGCTTCCGGCCGTCATTCCGGAGGGCAATCCCTACCGTGGCCTCCGCGCCTTCGAGGCCGAGCACCGCGGCCTCTTCTTCGGCCGCCGCCGCGAACAGCGCGCCGTGCTGGAGCGGCTCAAGGCGGAGGCCTTCCTGCTGATGACGGGCGACTCCGGCGTGGGCAAGTCGTCCCTGTGCCTCGCGGGCATCCTCCCGGCCGTAATGGACGGCACGCTGGAGGACGGCCGGCGCTGGCGCACCGCGCGGCTCGTGCCCGGACGCAGGCCCGTGTCCGCGCTCGCCGTGGCGCTCGCGCCGGTGCTGGAGGTGGACGAGGAGCCGCTCGCGGAGACGCTGCGCCAGGACCCCACGTCGCTCGGCCGCAGGCTGCGCGCGAAGCTGGGCACGCAGGGTGGACTGCTCGTCTACATGGACCAGCTGGAGGAGCTGGTGACGCTGTCTCCGCCGGAGGAGGCCGCGCTCGCCGGGGCCGCGCTGGGGTCGCTCACGGAGGCGGCCGGAGGGCTGCGGCTGCTCGCCACCGGCCGCAGCGACTTCCTCACCCGCCTCACCGCAGTGCCCGGCCTTGGCCCGGAGGTGCCGCACGCGCTGTACCTCCTGCGCGCGCTCACCCCGGAGGAGACGCGCGAGGCCATCGTCGGCCCCGCGCGCGTGAAGGGCGTGCGCTTCGAGTCCGAGAACGTGGTGGACGCGCTCGTCGCCTCCACGGCGGCGTCCGACGGCGGGCTGCCTCTGCTCCAGTTCGCGCTGGCGGAGCTGTGGGACGCGCGCGATGAGTCCCGTGGCGTGATGACCCAGGCGGCGCTGGACTCACTGGGTGGCGTGTCCGGTGCGCTCGCCCGGCATGCCGACGCCGCGGTGGCCCGCCTGTTGCCCGACCAGCGCTCGGCGGCGCGCGGCGTGATGCTGCGTCTGGTGACGGCGGATGGCACCCGTGCGCGCAAGACGGACCGCGAGCTGGTGGGCGACGACCCTCGCTACCGCGCCGCTCTAGAGGCCCTGGTGCGCGCGCGCCTGCTCGTGGCGCGCGAAGGCGAGGGCGGCACCGCGTACGAACTGGCCCATGAAGCGCTCCTCACCGGGTGGGCCACGCTGGCGCGCTGGCTGGTGGAGGCGGGCGAGCGCCGCGAGGTGCAGGCCCGCCTGGAGGCCGCCGCCGCGCAGTGGGAGCGCCTGGGCCATGCGCGCGAGTCGCTCTGGGGCCCTCGCCAGCTGGCGGAGACGGAGCTCCTGGAGCCGTCCGAGCTCACCCAGCGTGAGCAGTCCTTCCTCAGCACCTCGCGCAGCACGGGCGTGCGCAGCCGCCGCCTGAAGGTGGGCCTGGTGCTGGGCTTCCTCGCGTCGCTGGGGCTCGTGTACGCGGGCCTGCAGTGGCGCGAGCGCCGCATCCTCGACGTGCGCGTGCGTGGCGAGCTGGCCTCGGCCGGGTCGGAGCTGGAGGCCGTGCGCCGTGAACGCGACGCGCTCCAGATCGAGCGCGCGGAGGCCTTCCAGCTCTACGACACCGGCCACAAGGCGGACGGGGACCGGAGCTGGGCGAAGGTGGCGGGACACGCCGGACAGCTGTCCCACCACTTCGACGCCGTGGCGGACCAGCTGGAGCGCGCGCTGGCGCTGGCCCCCACGCGCACCGACGTGCGCGACGCGCTGGCGGACTTCCTCTACGAGCGCGCCCTGTGGGCCGAAAGCGAGCGCGAGCCCGTGCTGCCCGCGCTGCTCCAGCGCCTGCGCCTCTACGACCCCGACGGTGTGCGCTGGAACCGCTGGAACACGCCCGCGCACCTGTCCCTCCAGGTGGACGCGCCCGGCGCCTCCGCGGAGCTGCGCCCCATCTCACGCGAGGCCTCGGGTCCGGAGGTCGTGAGCGAGCCCCTGCCTTCCCCGGGCGCGCTCCCCTGGGCCAACCTCACCGTGCCTCCAGGGAACTACCAGCTCACCGTGCGCGCCCCGGGCCACGAGGCGTCGGTGCAGCCGCTGCTCCTGACGCGCGGGGAGTCTCGGAACGTCGTCCTGCCGCTCGTCCGCGTGGGTTCGCTCCCGCCGGGGTTCGTGTACGTGCCCCCGGGCGACGTGCGCTTCGGCAGCGCCGCCGAGTCCAGCGTGCGCGACTTCTTCAACGCCACCCCGCTGCACACCGTGCCCGTGCAGGGCTTCCTCATCGCCCGTCACGAGACGACGTACGCGGACTGGCTCCAGTACCTGGCGGCCCTGCCCGCGGAGGAGCGCGCCTCGCGCCTGCCCCGCGTGGGCACGGGCGGCTACGCCGGAGGCCTGGCGCTGGAGCCGGACGGCAATGGCTGGCGCCTTCGCTTCCAACCCGGCGGCGTGCGGTACACGGCGCGGACGGGCGAGCCCGTGCGGTACGCCCGACGCTCACAGCGCACGGAGCAGGACTGGCGCCAGTTCCCCGTCAGCGGCATCAACTTCGCGGACGCGGAGGCCTACGTGACGTGGCTGTCCACGTCCGGCCAGGTGCCGGGGGCGCGGCTGTGCTCGGAGCTGGAGTGGGAGCGCGCCGCGCGCGGCGTGGACGGTCGCGAGTATCCCCACGGCAACCGGCTGGGGCCGGACGAGGCCAACGTGGACGTCACCTACGGCAAGGATCCGGGCGGCTTCGGCCCGGACGTCGTGGGCAGCCATCCCGCGTCCCGCAGTCCCTTCGGCGCGGACGACATGGCCGGCAACGTCTGGGAGTGGACCCGCTCGTGGCTGGAGCCCGGCCGCCCGGTGGCTCGCGGGGGCAGCTTCACCTTCAACGTGACGAGCGCGCGGTCCTCCAACCGCGAGCTGCCAGAGCCCTCACTGCGCGACGTCACGGTGGGCCTGCGCGTGTGCGCGGACGCGCCCGTGTCCGGCGGTTGAGCGCCACCGGACACTGGAACCCCCCGGGAACCGCTGGCCTCGCCCTGGGGTCTGCTCCAACTGGAAGCCACTGGACGCTGCAAGTGCCCGGATGGGCCTCGTGTGGTTGCCGCTCCCGCACACCGGACTGACCTTGTGCCCTGTAACGCGGTGCGGGTCGGGGTCGGGGCAGGGAAGGGGCATCCAGATGAGGACGTTGCAGCGAGTGTTCGCGGCGTGTCTCGCCGTCGTGGCGGTGGGCTGTGGCACGGAATCGTCGGAGCCCGAGGCTCCCTCCCTGCGCACGCAGGTGGCGGAGGTCGTCTCGCCCAATGGGCGCAACCTCAACGGACGCAACCTCAACGGCCGCAACCTGAACAACGGCGAACTGGGCAGCATGCTGGTGTCCGTGGCGTACGCGGGCGCTACCTCCGCCTCCGGCAAGTCGCTGACCAACGTGCGGCTGCAGGGCTCGGCTTTCGTCGGCCTGGACGGCCCCAACCCCGTGACGGGCATGGGCTTCAATGGCGCCCGCTTCGTCGGCAAGCTGGGCGACGGCTCCACCCTGCCCGTGCGCGTGGACAGCATCACCCAGGGCAGCGGCGGCGACAGCGACCTGTGGTCCTACCAGGTCTCCTACCAGGGGTCGGACGGCAGCTGGAACTCCGTGTGCCAGGACGCGAACGGTGGGGCGCTCTCCGCCATCGCCGTGGCCGGCCGCTGGAACTACCTCCAGGGCGTGGCGGGCGGCGGCGAGAAGATTGAGGACGCCACCGCCTTCACCTTCGCCTGCGAGGGCGCCGCCATCGCGAAGTGCATGCACTTTGGTTACAAGCCCTGGGCCACCGTCAACGGCCAGAGCCTCGCGGGTCACCACCAGGCCTGCACCCGCATGGTTCGCGCGGACTTCTGTGGCGACGGCGCGTCGCACACCACCGATGGCCAGTGGGTCAACCTCTACGACGGCGTGGGCGTCCAGACGGACACCGAGTCCTGGAGCACGGAGGCCGAGTGGAATGAGGCCGGCGCGCGTTGCTTCACCTCGGAGACCCGCGCCCACGCGCCCGTGACGTGCTCGGGCTTCAACCCCATCCCTGACTGCGGCAGCACCAGCCACTTCCAGTCCGGCACCCGCCTCATCAGCGAGTCGCCCTACGGGGTCAGCGGCTTGTAGCCTCACCGGCTACAGCAATCCCAGACTTGTAACGGACTAGGTTACAAAATCTGGAAGTCGATGAAAGTCAGTGTTTCATGTTATGAGAACGCTCCATTCGCCTCCGCGTCGCAAGGACCGGAGGGGCATGGGGCGTTTTCCGCATTCACGGAGGGGGACGGGACCGGTGTGTTCGGGGTTCCGCGCACGGTGAGGGGGAGGGCGCCCCATCGCGAGGCTGTCGTCGCGGTCACCCCGTCGTGAGTGGAGCACGCCCCATGAAGCCTGAGCTGTCCCTGCTGTGGAAGCATTCCCGGAAGCGTCTGCCGTTCGCGCTCCTGGCCTCGTCGCTGGCGGTGGGCTGTGGCCAGCCCGCCCCGGAGACGTCCGAGACTCCCGCGCCTTCCGCGCCCCAGGCGGACTCCTCCGCCCAGGCCGTGGACCCGTCCGGCAACCTGGAGGTGGCGCTTGGTACGACCCTGCAGGCCCTGGAGGGGGACGAAGCGCGTCCGGTGGTGGAGTCCCTCTTCGCGATTCCCCAGGGCGCGGCCAGCAAGTCCACGGCCACGGTGTTCCAGCTGAAGCTGAAGTCGAATCGCTCGGAGAACGAGGCGTTCCGCGGTGGGACGCTTTCGATGGCGGACGGTGCGCAGCAGCTGACGTTCCGCGACGACGGCCAGGGTGGCGACGCGGTGGCGGGGGACCTGCTCTTCACGGCCTCCGGCACGTTCGACTTCGTGGCGCTCCAGACCCAGCAGCAGCGCATTGCCCAGGCGCAGTCCCAGTCGCAGACGCAGCTGACCACGGCCGTGTTCGAGAACCGCCAGTTGGTGGCCACCGTGCCGGTGACGGCGCTGAGCACGCAGTTCCCGGTGGGCCAGCCCGTGCCCATCCAGCCCATTGGTCTGGCGTCGCTGGTGGACCCGGCGCGCTCGCTCATCATCCGCGCGCCCGGCGTCGTGAACGACACGACGCGCACGTATGACCCGTGCACCGGCGTGGGCAACCCGAACGGCAAGTGGACGTTCAACTACCTGATGACGGAGATGGCCAACCAGCCCTTCACGGGCGTGGCTCCCACCACCTTCGTGCGCGAGTGGCTGCGCCAGTGGGAGCAGCCGCGCACCATCAACGGCTTCGTGAACCCGCCGCGCACGTCCATCGCGGCGAACCTCATCGGGCCCTGGCCGAAGCTGTCCTCCGGCGAGCTGAACCTGGCGAGGTCGCCGTTCAAGCTCATCGCCATCGTGAACCGGCTGGACCTGGCCGGCAGCAACCCGGCCTACGGCGCGGGCAGCGCGGGCGAGGGCCGCTTCATCTTCGCGGCCACCACGGGCACGGGGTCGAGCTGCTACACGGTGCCCTTCCTGGTCATCCTGGAGTACGGGGTGGACAAGACCGGCTGCGTGAACATCAAGACCTACGCGCAGCAGTGGCAGGCCCTGTCCGGGCTGCCGCTGGGCAGCGCGTCGTACAACGCGGCGCTGGAGGCCCTGACGGAGCAGTTCGCCAAGCGCGACCTGTCCCCGCGCAAGCCCAACCGCAGCTCCATCAACCAGGTGCGCACCAACGACGACTGGTTGGCCCACCCGTGGGAGCTGCGCGAGTTCCGTCTCTGGAACGGCTCCATCAACCCGAACTCGTACTCCACCACGCCGCCGCCGGCGCTCGGGCTGCTCAACAGCCACACCGTGGCCCAGACGCCGGACCGCACCCGGCAGACCACGCTGTTCCCGGCCTACGTGAACGCGAACACGGGGCCCATCATCGCGGGCACGTACTCCGTCCCGCTGCCGTGGGCCGGTGGCACCTTCCGCTCGGGCCGCGCCCTGGTGACGAACCCCGTGGCCACCCCGCCGTTCTGGAGCCTGCCGGCGTCCGCCATCCCCAACCGCCAGGCGCGGCACGTCTTCTCGCTCAACACCTGCGACGGCTGCCACGGTGACGAGCTGGGCACGAACTTCACCCACGTGAGCTGGACCGGCGCGCTGTCGCCGTTCCTCAGCGGCGCGCTCACCGTGCCGGACCGCGCGGACGGCACGCCCGTGCGCACCTTCAACGAGGTGCTGGCGCGCCAGACGTTCCTGGACCAGATGGCAAACCAGAGCTGCCTCACCACGGCGTTCGTGACCGCCGCGCCGAGCGTCCACTGAGCCTCGTCCGGATGTGAAGAAAACGCGGCCTCCGTCCCTTCGCGTGGGACGGAGGCCGTCGTCTTTCCAGCCGCCGTCCGCATGTCTCCCCGCCTGTCAGGGGGACGGGCCGGGCGTGTTCTCCAGGTTCACGGGTGGTGGTGGCACGACTTCCCCGGCCGGGGGGGCGGCACCACGTTTACCCGGCCCCGGGGACCGCCCCCGGGCGGAACTCCAGGGCCAATGGCCCCTGGGGGCCGGGGAGGCAGGCCGTGGAACGCACCGAAGAGACAGCGGGTCTTCGAGCCCGGCGCACGGGTTCACGGTGGGGAGCCGTGCTGGCCGTTGTCTGGTTGGCTGGCGCATGCGGACAGCGCTCCGAGGAGGCCGCCGCGCCCACCGCGCCGACGGTGGTGTCGCTGGGACCGGAGAACGTGGTGCGCGTGGAGCCCCAGAAGCTGGAGAACGGTCCCGTCATCTCCGGGACGCTCCAGGCTCGGCGGCTGGCCAGCGTCCGCGCGGAGGTGGGGGGCAGCATCCTGGACGTGATGGCGGACCAGGGCCAAGCGGTGAAGGAGGGGCAGCCCCTTGCGCGCGTGGAGGAACACACGCTGCGCGAGCAGGTGCTGGCGGCCAGCTCCAGCCTGCGCGTGGCGCGCAATGCCTTGCAGGTGGCGAAGACGGATGAGCAGCGCAATCAAACCCTGGTCAAACAGGGCGTCATCACCCGCCGCGACTTCGAACGCGCGCAGCTCACGCGGACGCAGGCGGAGGGACAGCTGGCGCAGGCGCAGGCGCAGCTGAAGCTGGCGCAGGATCAGCTGTCGCGCACGAAGGTCTCCGCGCCCTTCACGGGCGTGGTGAGCGAGCGGCAGGTGAACGCGGGCGACATCGTCCAGCCGGGCGCGCCCCTCTTCGTCGTGGTGGACCCCGCGACGTTGCGGCTGGAGGCCTCCGTGCCCGCGGCGCAGCTGGGCCAGGTGAAGGTCGGAACGCCCGTGGACTTCCGCGTGAACGGCTACGAGGACCGCGCCTTCAAGGGTGAGGTGGAGCGCATCAACCCGGCGGTGGACCCCGCCACGGGCCAGGTGCGCATCTACGTGGGCATCCCCAACAACGAGCAGACGCTCCTGTCCGGCCTGTTCGCGCTGGGGCGCGTGGCGTCCCAGTCGAAAGAGGCGCTGGCCGTGCCGGTGGACGCGCTCGACACGCGCCAGGAGCCGCCCACCGTGCAGCGCATCTCCAACGGCAAGGTGGAGGAGGTGGCGGTGACGCTGGGCCTGCGGGATGACGTGGCGCAGGCCGTGGAGGTTCGCTCGGGGTTGAAGGCTGGGGACGTGGTGCTGCTCGGCTCCGCGCGCGACCTGACCAACGGCACGCCCGTGAAGCTCACCGCCGCGCCGCAAGGGCCGAAGAAGCAGCGGCCGGTTTCTCCACCGGAAGCCCAGCAGGGCGTGGGCGGCGCGGGCAACGCGTCCGGCGGCAGTGGCCCCGCTCAGGCTCCGGCCGCGGCCGGGACTCCCACGCCTCCTGCCCAGGCACCCGCGAAGTAACGCCAGACGTCTCCACCTCTTGAAGCACCGCAGGAGTCGTCCGTGTTCATCTCCGACTTCGCCATCAAGCGCCCCATCGTCACCATCACGGCGATGGTGGCGCTCGTCGTGTTCGGCATCGTGGCGCTCTTCAACCTGGAGACGGACGAGTTCCCGGACGTTCAGCAGCCGGTCATCAACGTCACCATCGCGTACCCAGGGGCCTCACCCGACACGGTGGAGCGCGAGATTGTCGAGCCCATCGAGGACGCCATCTTCGCCATCTCCGGCGTGGACGGGAAGAAGACCACGTCCAGCTCCACGGACAGCCTGGCGAACTTCACGGTCTTCTTCGACTTCGAGAAGGACATCCAGGAGGCGTCCCAGGACATCCGCGACGCCATCTCCAGCAAGCGCGCGGACCTGCCGCAGGAGATGGAGGAGCCCATCCTCACGCGCTTCGACCCGGCGGACCAACCCATCGTGTCGCTGGTGCTGACGTCGGACGCGCTGGACGTGCCCGCGCTGTCGCTCATCGCGGATCCGCTGGTGGTGGGGGATTTGCGCTCGGTGCCGGGCGTGGCGCAGGCCACGGTGGTGGGCGGCGTGGACCGGGAGATGACGGTCCAGGTGCGGCCCGCGGCGCTCCAGGCGGCGGGCCTGTCGGTGGCGCAGGTGGTGGCGGCGCTCCAGGCGCAGAACCTGGCGGCGCCGGTGGGCCGGCTCAACACCGAATTGCAGGAGCGCACCATCCGGCTCAAGGGCCGCCTGGAGACGCCGGAGGACTTCGCGCAGGTGCCCATCGCGGAGCGCAACGGGCGCACGCTGCGGCTGGGCGAAGTGGCGGACGTGTTCGCCGGCACCGAGGAGCCGCGCACCCTGTCGCTCTACAACGGCGCGCAGGCGGTGGGCATCGAGGTCATCAAGTCCAAGGGCCACAGCACCACGGAGGTCGCGGACGGCGTGCGCGAGCGGGTGAAGATGCTCCAGCAGCGGCTGCCCGCCAACGCGAAGCTGGAAATCGTCCGCGACGCGGGCACGCGCGTGGAGAACTCCGTCATCAACGTGCAGCAGGCGCTGATTGAAGGCGCGCTGCTCACGGTGCTGGTGGTGTTCCTGTTCCTCAATTCATGGCGCTCCACGGTGATTACGGGCCTGGCGCTGCCCGTGTCCGTGCTGGCGTCGTTCGTGAGCGTGTGGGCGTTCGGCTTCACGCTCAACACGATGTCGCTGCTGGGCCTGACGCTGGCCATCGGCATCCTCATCGACGACGCCATCGTGGTGCGCGAGAACATCGTGCGGCACGTGGAGATGGGGAAGGACCACTACACGGCGTCGCGCGAGGGCACGAACGAGATTGGCCTCGCGGTGGCGGCGACGACGTTCTCCATCGTGGCGGTGTTCGTCCCGGTGGCGTTCATGTACGGCGTGGCGGGACAGTGGTTCAAACCGTTCGCGCTCACCATCGCGTGCTCGGTGCTGGTGTCGCTGTTCGTGAGCTTCTCGCTGGACCCCATGCTCAGCGCGTACTGGCCGGACCCGCAGGTGGAGAAGGGCGAGCGGCGCAACTTCATCTCGCGCGGGCTGGAGCGCTTCAATCACTGGTTCGACCGGGAGGCGGACCGCTACAAGGGCGTCATCGCGTGGGCGCTGGACCACCGGCTCGCGATGGTGTTGCTGGCGGTGGGTTCGCTGGTGGGCGCGGTGGCGCTGCAAGGCGTCTTCGGCGGCGCGGGCTTCGTGCCGGTGAGCGACCGCGCGGAGATTGAGATGCTGGTGGAGACGCCCGCCGGCTCCAGCCTGGACTACACGCGGCGCAAGGTGGAGGAGGTGTCCCGCCTCACGCGCCAGCATCCGGAGGTCGCGTACACGTACACGACCATCGGTGTGCCGTTGCCGCTGCGCTCGCCGGGTGTGGACCAGGCGCTGGTGTACGTGCGGCTCAAGCCGAAGACGGAGCGCAAGGCGAGCCAGGAGGTGCTGGGCAAGACGCTGCGTCAGGAGTTGCTCGCGGTGGGCGGCGCGAACGTTTCGGTGTTCACCAGCGGCTTTGGCGGGGCCATCAAGTCCATCCAGCTGGAGCTGCGTGGGCCGGAGTCCAAGGGGCTCAACCAGCTGGCGCAGCAGGTGATGAAGGAGGTGAAGCAGGTGCCGGGCGCGGTGGACGTGGGGCTGTCCACTCGCGGCGAGAAGCCGGAGCTGGAGGTGGAGCTGAACCGTGGGGTCGCGGGCCAGCTCAACGTGACGGTGGGCCAGGTGGCGCAGTCATTGCGGCCGGCCTTCGCGGGCCTGGACTCCGGCGACTGGGTGGACCCCATTGGCGAGACGCGCGACGTGATGGTGCGCCTGGCGCCCCAGTTCCGGGAGAACCCGTCGCAGCTGTCGCAGCTGCCACTGGTGGTGGGCACCAGCCCCACGGGTGCGCCGGTGGTGGTGCCGCTGGGACAGGTGGCGTCGGTGAAGCAGACGGTGGGCCCGGCGCAGATCGATCACCTGAACCGCGAGAAGGTCATCAACGTGCAGGCGAACGTGGCGGGGCGGTCGCTGTCGGAGGTGATGAACGGCATCCAGACGCGGCTCGAGGCGGTGAAGGTGCCTCCGGGCTACGAGGTGTCCACGGGCGGCGAGTCCGCGGATCAACAGGAGGTGTTCGGCCGGGTGTTCCTGGCGCTGGGGGTGGCGGTGATGTTGATGTACCTCATCCTCGTCATCCAGTTCGGCTCGTTCATTGATCCGCTGGCCATCCTGGTGTCGCTGCCGCTGTCGTTGATTGGCGTGGTGTTGGCGCTGGTGGTGACGGGGGACACGCTGAACATCATGAGCCTCATCGGCGTCATCCTGCTGATGGGCATCGTCGCGAAGAACGCCATCCTGCTCATCGACTTCGCCAAGTGGCAGCACGAGAAGGGCATGCCCTTGCGCGAGGCGCTGATTGAAGCGGGACGCATCCGCTTGCGGCCCATCATCATGACGACCTTCGCGCTCATCGCGGGCATGGTGCCGGTGGCGCTGGGACACGGTGAGGGTGGCGACTTCCGGGCGCCGCTGGGCCGCGCGGTGATTGGCGGCGTCATCACGTCCACGCTGCTCACGCTGCTGGTGATTCCGACGGTGTATGAAATCCTGACGGACGGTCGCGCGTGGATGACGGGGAAGCTGCGCCGGGTGTTCAAAGCGCGCGGCCAGGCCCACGGGCCAGCGCACGGTGGCGGCGAGCCCCGGCCCCACCCGCAGGCCCGGCAGGAGTGACGCGGAGAAGATGCTCGTGTCACCCTCAAGGAACGGTTGGCGCATCGCGCGGAGGGCCATAGGGTCGGGAGTGTGGAGCTCCTGTCCCCGCTGCCCGATTCGCACCGCTCGCTCGTCACCGAAGCCCTGGAGGCACTGGGCGTCACCCGCTGGGTCCTGAGCATCCATGACCCCAGCTTCCCCGGCCTCCCCGGAGAGGACCTGGGGCGCGGCTCTCCGTACTCCGAGGGCGCCGCGCGCTTCCTCGCCTTTGCTCGGGACCTGGGCTTCACCGGCATCCAGCTGGGGCCGCAGGGACAGACCACCGCGTACAACCCGTCGCCGTATGACGGCACGTTGTTCTCGCGCAACACACTGAACGTGGCGCTCGCTCCGCTCACGGATCCGCATGGACCCTGGGGCGCACTGCTGTCCGCGGACACCCTGGCGCGGCTCGTCTCCGAAGTACCCGAGGACGTGGGTCCGGAGGCCCGGTACTCCTTCGCGTGCCGGGGCCAGGCGCTGGCGCTCCAGGAGGCGTGGGACACCTTCCGGCGCACCCGGGAGCCAGGGCTGGTTCGTCGCTTCGCGGACTTCCGCCTGGAGCAGCGGGAGTGGCTGGAGCGGGATGCGCTCTTCGACGTGCTCGCCGCTCGGCATCACACGCCGGATGACTGGCGCGGTTGGGCGGACTCGTTGGATGGGCGCCTGTTCGCGCCGCGTGCTGGCGAAGAGGCGCAGGCGGAGGCGCGCATCCGGGAGTTGCTCACCGTCGAAGCCGATGCGGTGGAGCAGTACGCCTTCCGCCAGTTCCTCGTGTACGAGCAGCATGGGCTGCTGCGGGTGCGCGCGGGGGCCTGGGGACTCAAGCTGTACGGGGACCTCCAGATTGGTTTCTCGCCTCGGGACACGTGGGCGCGGCAGGGGCTGTTCCTGGGCGCGTACCTCATGGGGGCTCCGCCCAGCCGCACCAACCCGGAGGGCCAGCCGTGGAACTACCCGGTGCTGGATCCGGAGCAGTACGTCGCTCCGGACGGTTCGGGCCCCGGGCCGGTGCTTCGCTACATGGACTCGCGGCTGGGCAAGATGCTCTCCGAGTACGACGGGCTGCGCATCGACCATCCGCACGGGCTCGTGTGCCCTTGGGTGTACCGCGCGGGCTCGGCGGATCCGCTGCGCGCGGTGCAGGGTGGGGCGCGCCTGTTCTCGTCGCCGGACCTGCCGGACCACCCGGCGCTGGCGCGGTACTCCATCGTGGCTTCGGCGCAGCTGGACCGCTCGGTGCCGCGTTACGCGGATGGGTGGGTGAAGGGGCTCACGGAGGAGCAGGTGGCTCGGTACGCCATCCTCTTCGACTCCGTGGTGCGCACGGCGCGGGCGCATGGCCGGGCCCGAGAGGACGTGCTGTGCGAGGTGCTGAGCACGCTGCCGTATGAGCTGTCACGGGTGATGGCCCGCGATGGTCTGGGCCGCTTCCGCGTCACGCAGAAGGCGGACCTGAACAACCCGGCGGACGTGTACCGCAGCGAGAACGTGGCCCCCGAGGACTGGGTGATGGTGGGCAACCACGACACGAAGTCACTCTGGCGGCTGGTCTCCGAATGGCAGTGGAAGCACGCGCTGCGCGCCCAGGCGGACTACCTCGCGGAACGGCTGCATCCCGATGCGGAGGGGCGTGAGGCCTTCGCGCGTCAGCTGGCGGAGGACCCGGGGCTGCTCGCGCAGGCGAAGTTCGCGGACCTGTTCGCCAGCCGTGCGCGCAGCGTGATGGTGTTCTTCGCGGACCTGCTGGGCATGCCGGACACGTACAACGCGCCCGGCTCCGTGGATGCGCGCAACTGGTCGCTGCGCATCCCGACGGACTGGGCCGAGCACTACCAGCAGCGGCTGCGCGTGGGGGCCGCGCTCAACCTGCCTCAGGTGCTCGCCATGGCGCTGCGCGCGGGCGGATCCGAAGCCCGAGCCCGTCACGCGGAGTTGCTGACCCGGCTGGACGCCGCCGCGGCCCGACTGCGAAGCGGCGTGCGGTGAGTCGCACTTCGCGGGGGCGCGCGGCACGAACCTGTCCGACAGTCGGACAGGCTTTTCAGGTGATGCGCCGCATGTCGAAGCGTGACTGGAGCTTCCACGGACCGTCGGCTTCCTGGACCTCCCCGAGCCAGGTGAAGCGGTCCGCGCCGATGTCGGAGAAGCTCCAGCGGATGGGCTTCCCGTGGTGCTCGCCCAGCAGGACGAGCCTGTCTTCATCCCGTCCCCCGTCCAGTCGGTTGATGGCGCCACCCGTGGGACTGATCCAGGTGATCTTCCACTTGCCTCCGGCCCGGTCGAACGTGCGCACCGTGGTTCCGTAGCGCTTGTTCGCTCCGGGGCCTGACTGCGCGGGGGCGTGCCGCGACGGCACGATGAACACGTCCTGCAGGGCCCGTCCCTCCAGCACCCAATGGAACCACCACTCGCCCTGGCTCTGGCGGATGCTCCCGTCAGGGTCATGGTCCTGGATGGTCCCGGCCCAGCCTCCCACCAACCAGCCGAAGGTGGTCGCCGCGTCCCCCAGCTCGCTCGAAGGGCCTGGACTCACCAGTGCCTCCACGAACGCCTGCGTCGAGGACACAGGGGTGGCGGGCCCTTCCGCGAGCCTGCGCCAGATGCCTGCGTACTCGATGGGCAGCCCGTCCGTGTCCACGTCCAGCATGGCGTTGAAGCCGCTCTCCAGGCTTTCGTAGCGGTAGCGCGTGGGACCCGCGCGTGTGTAGCCCTGCCGTGCAGGCACGACCTCCAGCGCGGGAAACTTCACCCACGCCGCGCGGATCTCCGCGCTGGCGCCTTCGCCCAGTCGCAGCCGGTTGACGGGCAGCGCATTGGTGGAGGGGCTCAGGCCCAGGTCCACATCGGTGCAGCCCTTCAGCGCCTCCGCGACCCGGCCGTCCTTCCGCCAGTGGCCCTCTCCGTCATGCTCCAACGTGAGCGTCCGGTGCTCGCCGCGCCACGATTGCGTCACGCTCACCCGGCGCGTGCGCCACGCACTGTCACAGGCGACCGAATACTCCGCCCTCAGCGGTGACCCCTGCTCCGCGACGAGAATCAAGCCGGAGAGCTCCGTGCCCTCCTTCCCGCGCCTCACGCGGGCATGCTCGAATCCCAGGTCATCCATGACGCGCCGCCAGATGAGCTCCCGCGTGACTGCCGTTGCCACCATCGCCATGATTCGGTCACCTCGTTGGATATGCGGGGCAGGATGGAAGGACGGACCTTGGCCGACTTGGGGAAAGTGGACCTGACCACGGTGCGCCGGCTGGCCTCCGGGGACGGATGGCGCGTGAGCGAGATCGTCTGTCGCTCCGGTCCCAGGGACCCTGTCTTCGAGGAACAGCACACCTGGGTGTCCGTCTCCGCCGTCCTGTCGGGGAGCTTCACCTACCGCTCCCGGAATGGACGCGTGCTGCTGACGCCCGGCTCACTGCTGCTCGGGGAACAGCACACGTCCTTCTGCTGCGGCCACGAGCACGGCGTGGGTGACCGCTGCATCGCGTTCCACTTCAAACCCGAGCTCATGGAAGAGGTGGCCAGGGACCTGTCGGGCGTGACTCGCACGGACTTTCCCAAGCACCGGCTGCCGCCCCTCCAACGGCTCGCACCGCTCATCGCGGACGTCCAGGCGCTGGCCGAGCAGCCTGGCTCGCGCGGCGCGGAGGAAATGGCGCTGCGGATGGCGGGCGCGGCGCTGAGCGGCATCCACGAAGGGACAGCCCGGCCCATCACCGCCACCGAGGAGCGCCGCATGGCGGACGCGCTCCGGCTGATGGAGGCCCGGCTCGTGGAGCCCCTCTCCCTGGGCGTGCTCGCGCAAGAGCTGGGCATGGGCCGCCACCCCTTCCTGCGCACCTTCCGCAAGGTGGTGGGAGAGAGCCCCTACAGCTACATCCTCGGCCGTCGCCTGACACTCGCCGCTGAACGCTTGCGGACGGGCCGTGAGCGCATCGCGGACGTCGCCTTCGCGTGTGGCTTTGGCGACCTGTCTGAATTTATCCGCCGCTTCCGTACCCGCTTCGGCGTCACGCCTTCCTCCTACCGCGCCCGTGCTCGACCCGGGTCAGCAAGGACAGACGTCGCGCACGACCCGACTTGAGCGGTCGCTGTCACCCTCGGCAGGCTTCACTTCACACAGAGCGGGACTCCGCACTCTCCTTGGAAATCATCGTTCTCGATGCTATCGGGTCTGCGCAATTCTTCATCCGTGTGAGGCAGGGACCGCGTGGCGAATCATCGTGAGTGGGAGTTCGGGGCGCATCGCGCGTACTTCGAGGCGCCGGACCTGTTGGTGATGAAGTTCAACGGGCCCTCGAAGATGGAGGACTCGAAGAAGGTGCTGGAAATCTGTCAGGAGGTTTCGAAGAACGGACCGGTGTTCGTCATCTCCGACGTGTCCAACTCCAGCATCGAGAAGGACTCGCGCGAGCTGCTGGTCGCGCAGGCGAAGGCCGAGTGGTTCCGCGGCCACGTCTACCTGGGCACGGGCCCGCTCCAGCGCGCGGGCGCCAAGGCGCTGATGCTCGCCCTGTACTTCACCGGCAAGTGGACGGTGGACGTGGACTTCGCCGACTCGGAGAAGGACGCGCGCGACCTCATCGCGAAGAAGCGCGCACAGCCGCCCAAGAAGTAGCCGCCTCCCTTGCGCCTCAGTGCTGGACGTCCAGCACGAGGCGCGTGGGGTCCTTCAGCTCCAGCACGCGGAACGGGGCGCGGCGCGCGGTGCCCAGCACCCACGTCACCTCGCCCTCGAAGTCGCACACGCGCTCCAGGCCCAGCAGGGTCGGTAGCGCGGGCTTGAGCGAGCGCTGCGCCACCGTGGCCTGCCCCTGGTCGTCGTGCGCCCGCGCCAGCGTGAAGCGCACCTCCAGCGCGGCCTGTCCCGGCGTCTTCACGTCGTCGCCGGAGCCGCACTGCTGCACCGGCGTCTTCACGTACCCCAGCTGGTAGCCCGGCAGGCGCGGCCCGTCGAACTCGAACACCGTGCGGTCGTAGTCCGCGTGCGTCCCCGTGCGCACCGAGCGCAGCGTGATGGACGGGGGCTCGCCGCGCGGCCTCTCCACCGTCGCCGTCGTCCACGCCGCGTCCGCCGCGCTCCCGGAGTCCGGCGCTGCCTCCGCCGTGGACGCCGGCTTGCCCGCGTCTTCCTTCACGTCCAGCACCTGGTGCACCACCGGGGCGGTGGCGGCCGGGCCCTCGCGCGGCAGGGTGTTGGCGGGCGGATTCGCGGCCGGTACGTCCATGGGGACGGTCTGGGGCTCCTGCTTCTGGCAGCCCTGGCCCAGCAGTCCCACCGCCACTCCCAGCACGTACATTCCCAGTCGCAGACGCATCCGATTCCTCCCGTCAAACCCCGTCAGCCGGGGACTTCCCGAGTCCTCGCACACCGCGTGCCCCAGGACCATGGAAGATGCGCCTTCCCGGCGCCGTTGCGTATAGGGTCCGCCGGGCCGCGTCCCCCCGGCCCCCCTTCGTGCACTGGAGAGATCCGCACCATGGCCATTGACCTGACCTCCCTCCCGCGTCCCTCTCGCGATGACACCACCGTGAGCACCATGGTGCGTGGGCTCGTGGGCAGTGAAATCCTCCGCATCGCCGCGGAGATTCGCGAGCTCGTGGCCAAGGGCAACAAGGTGTGCAACCTCACCGTGGGGGACTTCAACCCGAAGGAGTTCCCCATCCCGGACGGCCTGCGCGACCAGATTGGCGCCGCGCTCCAGGGCGGTGAGACGAACTACCCGCCGTCCGACGGTGTGCTGGAGCTGCGCCAGGCCGTGCAGCGCTTCTACGAGCGCTCCCTGGGTCTGAAGTACCCGCTGGAGGGCATCACCATCGCGGGCGGCGCGCGGCCCGTCATCTACGCCATCTTCCGCGCGGTGCTCGACCCGGGCGACGTCGTCGTCTACCCGGTGCCGTCGTGGAACAACAACCACTACGCCCACATGCTGGGCGCGAAGAGCGTGGTGGTGACCACCGAGGCATCGGCGGGCTTCATGCCCACGCTGGCGCAGCTGGAGCCGCACCTGTCGTCCGCGCGCCTGCTCTGCCTGTGCAGCCCGCTCAACCCCACCGGCACCATGCTGGACCCGGAGGCCCTGCGCGCCATCTGCCAGCGCATCGTCGAGGAGAACCGCGCGCGCGAGGGCCGCGGCCAGAAGCCTCTCATCCTGATGTACGACCACATCTACTGGGTGCTGAACTTCGGCAAGAAGCACGTCACGCCCGTGGAGCTGGTGCCGGAGATGGCGCCGTACACCGTGTTCGTGGACGGCATCAGCAAGGCCTTCGCCGCCACCGGCGTGCGCGTGGGCTGGGGCGTGGGCGCGCCCACCATCATCTCCCGCATGCGCGACGTGCTGGGCCACGTGGGCGCCTGGGCCCCCAAGGCCGAACAGGTCGCCACCGCGCGCTACCTGGACGACGTCCCCGCCACCGAGTCGTTCCTGACGACGATGCGCCAGCGCGTCGACCAGCGCCTGGAGGCCCTCTACAAGGGCTTCCAGCGCATGAAGGACGCGGGCCTGCCGGTGGACGCCATCGCGCCGCAGGGCGCCATCTACCTCACCGTGCGCTTCGACGTGGTGGGCAAGGACGGCCTCGCCACCAACGACGCCATCCGCAAGCGCCTGCTGGAGAAGGCCCGCTTCGCCGTGGTGCCCTTCCAGGCGTTCGGCCTGGCGGAGGACACCGGCTGGTTCCGCCTCTCCGTGGGCGCCACCTCCGTCGCCGAAATCGAGGAGGCGATGCCTCGCGTGGAGGCCACCGTGCGTGAAATCCTCACGGCCCGGTAGCCACTTTCCTCCACAGGCTGGCAGACAGGGAATAGCCTGCCAGCCGTGGCGTTGAGGGCGCCGCCATCATGCTCAAGCGCTTCGTGGACGTCCGTGACGAGGAGGTAGGCGCGGTCCTCGGGGCGTTCGTCTACTTCTTCACGCTGATGTGCGGCTACGCCATCCTGCGGCCCATCCGCAACGAGATGGGCACCGCCGGGGACGTGAAGCACCTGCCCTGGCTCTTCACCGTCACCTTCGTCGTGATGCTGCTGGCGGTGCCGGCCTTCTCCGCGCTGGTGGCGCGCTACCCCCGGCGGGTGGTGGTGCCGCGCGTCTACCGCTTCTTCCTCCTCAACCTGCTGGTCTTCTTCGCGCTGCTCAAATGGGGCGTGGCGAAGGAGTCCGTGGCGCGCGCCTTCTATGTCTGGCTGAGCGTCTACAACCTGTTCGTCGTCTCCATCTTCTGGAGCTTCATGGCGGACGTGTTCGCCAGCGACCAGGGCAAGCGGCTCTTCGGCTTCATCGCCGCGGGCGGCACCACGGGGATGATTGTCGGCCCGTTCCTGGTGGGCAGACTTGCGGAGCCGGTGGGGCCGGTGAACCTCATCCTCGTGTCCGCGGTGATGCTGGAGGTGAGCGCGCAGTGCGTGCGCCGCCTGGGCCACTGGGCCAGGGACGTGCAGCACCAGCCCGCCACGCGCGAGGGGCCGGTGGGCGGCGGGATGCTCGCGGGCTTGAGGCTCCTGGTGACGTCGCCGTTCCTGCTCGCGCTGGGGATGCAGGTGCTGCTGTACGCGGCGACCTCCACGTTCCTGTACTACCAGGAGGTGCAGCTGGTCGCGTCCCTGGCGAAGGACGCGGCGTCGCGCACGGCGGCGTTCGCGGACATCGACTTCTGGGTGCAGGTGCTGACGCTGGCCATCCAGACGCTCGTCACCGGGCGGGTCATCTCGCGTCTGGGATTGGGCGTGGCCATGGCGGTGGCGCCGGTGCTCACGCTGGTGGGCTTTGGGGTGCTCGCGTTCGCGCCGGTGCTGACGGTGCTCATCGCCGTGAAGTCGCTCCGGGGCGCGAGTCATTACGCGCTGGAGCGTCCGTCGCGCGAAATCCTGTTCACCACGGTGGACCGCGAGGCCCGCTACAAGTCCAAGAGCTTCATCGACACGGTGGTGTACCGCGGCAGTGACACGCTGAGCGCGTGGCTGCAGGGCGGGCTCACCGCGTTGGGCCTGGGCATGACGGGCCTGTCGCTGGCGGCCGTGCCCGTGGCCGCGCTGTGGCTCGCGGTGGCCCTGTACCTGGCGCGTCAGCAGCGCACGCGCGCCGCTGAAACCCTTCCGCAGACAAGCCTTCCTGGAGGAACCACGGCATGAAGCTGACCCGAAGAGGCGTGATTCAAGCAGCGGCCGCGCTGGGCGCGGTCCAGGTGTTGGGCTGTGCGTCGTCCCCCAAGGCGGGCCCAGGCTCGGCGTCTGATGACAAGGACACCGCCCCGGGCAAGCCCCTGAACATCCTCATCCTGGGCGGCACCCGGTTCCTGGGCCCCGCGCTGGTGCAGGTGGCGCAGGCGCGCGGCCACACGCTCACGCTCTTCAACCGTGGCAAGACCAACCCGGGCCTGTTCCCGGACGTGGAGAAGCTCCAGGGCGACCGAGACCCCAACAAGGGCGAGGGCCTGAAGGCGCTGGCGGGCCGCAAGTGGGACGCGGTCATCGACACGTCCGGCTACGTGCCGCGCCTCGTGAAGGCGTCCGCGGAGCTGCTCGCGCCCAACGTGGAGCAGTACGTCTTCATCTCCAGCGTCTCCGTCTACAAGGAGATGACGAAGAAGGACCTCAACGAGTCCGACGCCGTGGCCACCCTCGCGGACGAGACCACGGAGGAGGTGGGCGAGGAGAGCTACGGCCCGCTCAAGGCGCTCTGCGAGAAGGCCGCGGAGACGGCGCTGCTCGGCCGCACGCTCAACATCCGCCCCGGCCTCATCGTGGGGCCGGATGACGGCTCCGACCGCTTCACCTACTGGCCGCTGCGCGTGGCGAAGGGCGGCGAGGTGCTGGCCCCCGGCGACGGCGAGGACCCGGTACAGGTCATCGACGCGCGCGACCTGGCCGCGTTCATCATCCGGAACGTGGAGCGCCGCAGCATGGGCATCTTCAACGTCACCGGCCCGGTCCAGCCCATGAAGATGAAGGGCATGCTGGAGACCCTGCGCGAGGCGACCGGGAGCGACGCGCGCTTCACCTGGGTGGACAGCGCGTTCCTGGAACAGCACAAGGTGACGGCCTTCGGGGACATGCCCGCGTGGGTGCCGCGCACCGGGCCGGAGAGCGGCGTCGGCGCGGTGAGCATCGCCAAGGCCACGCAGGCGGGGCTCGTCACCCGGTCGCTCGCGGACACCGTGCGCGACACGCTGACCTGGTTCCACACGCTGCCGGCGGACCGTCAGGAGAAGCTGCGCGCGGGCCTGCCCGCCGAGCGTGAGAAGGAAGTGCTCTCCGCCTGGCACCAGTCGAAGGGCACCGCCAAGGCGGGCTGATCCACCGCGTCCGGATTCCAGGTGCCTGGCCGTGGAGCGGCCGGGCATCCGTTCCCGAGCCGCCAGGCAGCCAAGGCACAGCGGATGCTGGCCGGGCGCGTCATGCGTCCGCACCTTGTCCGCCATGGAACGCGTTCGGGACAGCAGGCATCACGTGGTCATCGTGGGGGCGGGCTTCGGCGGGCTTCAGGCCGCGAAGGCCCTGGGCAAGGCTCGCGACGTGCGGGTGACGGTGGTGGACCGCTACAACCACCACCTCTTCCAGCCGCTGCTGTACCAGGTGGCGACGGCGGTGCTGAACCCGTCGGACATCTCCGCGCCCATCCGCACCGTGCTGCACTCGCGCAACACGGAGGTGCTGCTGGCGGATGCGAAGTCGGTGGACACGCACCGCAAGGTGCTCGTCGTGGAGGGCGGGGAGATTCCCTACGACTCGCTGGTGCTGGCCACGGGCGCGTCTCACTCGTACTTCAAGCACCCGGAGTGGGCGGACGTGGCACCCGGCCTGAAGACGCTGGAGGACGCGGTGCGCATCCGCGAGCGCGTGCTGGCGGCCTTCGAGGCCGCGGAGCGCGAGTCCGACCCTGTCCGCCAGCGTCAGTGGATGACCTTCGTCATCATCGGCGCGGGGCCCACGGGCGTGGAGCTGGCGGGGGCGCTCTCGTACATGACGCGGCATGCGATGCCGAAGGACTTCCGGCGCATCGACACGCGCGAGGCGAGAGTGGTGTTGCTGGAGGGCCTGCCGCGCGTGCTGAACACCTATCCGGAGGAGCTGTCGGAGCGGGCGAAGCGCGACCTGGAGGAGCTGCACGTCGACGTGCGCACCGGGGCCATGGTGACGGACATCGACGCGGAGAGCGTCACGTTCGGGAACGAGCGCATCGCCACGCGCACGGTGTTGTGGGGGGCGGGCGTGGCGGCGTCGCCGCTGGTGCGCTCGCTGGAGGTGCCACTGGACCGCGCGGGGCGGGTGCAGGTGACGCCGCTGCTCACGGCGCCGGGCTTGAATGACGTGTATGTGATTGGCGACGTGGCGGCGGTGGAGCAGCGCGGCAAGCCGGTGCCGGGCATCGCGCCGGCGGCGATGCAGATGGGGCGGCACGTGGCGAAGACCATCCGCTGCCGCCTGGCGAACAAGCCGCTGCGCGCGTTCCGCTACCACGACAAGGGCAGCTTCGCGGTGATTGGCCGCGGCTACGCGGTGGGGTTGCTCTTCGACAAGTGGCGCATGTCGGGGTTTCCCGCGTGGTGCGTCTGGGCGGGCGTGCACATCGCCTACCTCATCGGCTTCCGCAACCGCGCCTCCGTGATGCTGAACTGGGGCTACACCTTCTTCACCAAGGGCGGCCGGGACATGCGGCTCATCACCGGCAACGTGCTGAAGCGCATGCCCGCCCTGGCGGTGTCCCTCCAGGCGCCCGCCGTGTCTCCTGCGCCTCCCGCGCGTCCGGAGCTCCCGGCGTCGAGGCCCGCACCGGTGCACTGAGGCAAGAAGACCTGGGACGTGGTGCGCAAGTCGCCCCGGTGCCTGCTGGCGCCGGGGCGATTTCCGTTTTGATCGGGGCCGTCCTCGCCTCCGGTCCGTCCTGCGAGGCCCCCTGGTGGGGAAGCGGGCGTGACGGAGCGGGACAGGGGGCCCCTGGCCATGTCAGCCTGCCGCGATAGGGATGGGTAGGGACGCGCACGGTGGGGGGCCCGACCC